>DATDFI010000593.1:0-11538 GCA_036522695.1 Bacteroidia bacterium
CACGCAGGCGCTGCATGCGGGTCTTTGGCTTATCCATTTAAAAAAGGGTAGTAAATATCGTAAAAAAAGGCCGGTTTACCTCCAAAAAGCCCTATTGCCCTCCTTATTTAGCCCTTTCCCCATTGAGGAAAATACAATAAATTTGCTCCCTTTGCGTTAAGGGGGAGCCTTTACAGGCCATATTTTGAAAAAACCAGTTTACATATCCGTTTTCGCCTTCCTGCTTGTGCTGGGCTGGGGCTGTTCGCAGGAAAAGAACACCACCATGAACCGCTGGTTCCATAACCTCACGGCTCACTATAATGGTTATTTCTGGGCGAGGGAAAACATCAAAGAGGGCGTTGACAAGATCGAACGCTCCACTCCCGATGATTTCGGAAAATTAATTCCCCTTTTTGTTTATGGTGATGATAAAACCGCGAAGAGCAACAAATCGTTTTTTGATAAAGCCATCGAGAAGGAATCCCGCGTGATCAAGTTCCACTCCATGCTCATAAAAGGAAAAGAGTATTGCAAGTGGATCGATGAGAACTACCTCGTGCTGGGCCAGGCGCATTTTTACGAAAAGGAATATTTCGATGCCATCGATGTGTTCGAATACATCGTGCGCCAGTATCCCAAAACCGAAACGCGCTACCTCGCTTTGTTGTGGCTCATCCGCACCTACAATGCGCAGCTAAGCGTGGCCAACACCGAGGCCACCATCGACCTCCTGAAGAACGATAAAGGTTTCCCGAAAAAATTTGAAGGTGAATTCTCCGCCCTGCAGGCCGAGTACTGGATCATGATGGAGAATTACGAAAAGGCTTCGGCCGAATTGAAAAAAGCAATACCGCTCACGCATAATAAAAAGCAAAAAGCACGTTACCTCTATGTGCTGGCGCAACTCGAGGAGATGAAAGGAAATACCAAGCTCGCCAACAACTATTATGAGCAATGCGCGAAGCTTCACCCGCCTTATGAAATGTATTTCAGTTCGCGGATCAAGCGCGCCATGACCGTGCAGGAAGGGTCGGATGCGAGCAAAAGCGTGAAGAAAGAACTCAATAAGATGCTGCGCGATGAGAAGAACCTCGAGTTCCGCGACCAGATCTATTATGCGTTGGCTGAAATTTCCATCAAGGAAAAAGATACCGCCAAAGCACTCGACTACCTTAAAAAGTCGGCTCTCAACAGCACGGTGAACACCCGCCAGCACGGCATGAGCTTCCTGCGTGCAGCCGATATATATTTCACAAAAACAGAATATGTGATTGCGCAGGCCTACTACGACAGTGCGCTGAGCTTTTTACCGAAAGACTATAAAGATTACGATTTCATCACCGAAAAGAAGAACAGTCTCACCGGCCTCGTGAAGAACCTCAACATCATCCAGCGGCAGGACAGTCTTTTAAAATTATCAGGGATGGATACCCTCAAGCTGAAGGCCCTGGTGAATAAGATCATCAGTGACCTTACGGTTGAAGAAGAGCGTAAAAAAGAGCAGGACAAGATCAACCAGCAGCAACAACAGCAAACCGGTTTCCAAACCACTTCGGGCGGGGGTAACACGCAACAAACCGTGGGCGCCTGGTATTTTTATAACGCCAGCTCCATCAGTTCCGGCTTTGCGGATTTTGCGAAGAAGTGGGGCAATCGCCAGCTGGAGGATAACTGGAGGCGCGGCAATAAGGAAGTGGTGATGCAAACCAATAACGAGGAACAAACACACGATTCGCTTCCGAAAAAGGACAAGACCATTGCCGAAAATAAAAAGCCCCAGTTCTACCTGAAAAATATCCCGTTCACTGAAGCGCAAAAGCAGGACGCGCGCAACCAGATCATCGAAGCGTACAACAACGTGGGCAGCATCTACAAGGAGCAGTTGCAGAATTACGACCGTTCCATCGATGCATTTGTTACGCTTAACAAGCGTTTTCCCGGCAACAAATACGAATGCCAGAATTATTACCAGGTGTACCGTTTGGCCATCCTGAAAAAGAATAAAAACCTCGAATCAACATACAAGAGTAAAGTGCTTGCATCGCCCTGCGACACCACGGCTTTCGCTTACATACTCGCTCATCCCGAGGAGATCCAGAACCGTGAAGCGAAAAAACATGAAGCGGAAATTTTTTACACGCAAACCTACGATACGTACATGAGCGGCAAATACAATGACGCATTGGCCATGATCAACCAGGCCGACTCCATTTACAGCGGAAGCGATGTGATGCCCAAGTTCGCTTTGTTGAAAGCGTATTGTATAGGACGCACACAAGGCGCAAAAGATTATGAGCTGGCCCTTACAAAGATCATTGTGAAATATCCCAAGGACCCCGCCAAGCAAAAGGCGCAGGAGCTGCTGGACCAGCTTAAACATTTCAAGAGTGGCAGCGACACTTCTCACACCAACGTAAAGATCGATTCTACGGCAATGCTATTCTCTTATGATAAGGATGCGGAGCATTACGTGATGATCGTTATCCCGAATGATAAGCAGAACTTCAATGATTTCAAGATACGCCTGTCGAATTTCAACACGCAGTATTTCCCCAATGCCAATCTTTCCATTTATAACGTGCTGCTGGGAATGGAATACCAGGTGTACACCATACGCTCCTTCGAGAATTCACAAAAGGCCATGGACTATTACCAGCTCATTGTGAGCGATGGGGATGTGTTCCGCGGCATAGATCCCGGCAAAACGGTTGTAGTGGCCATCACTCCCGACAACTATACCACCTTCTACAAAAAGAAAAAGAAGGCCGAGTACGAGAAGTTCTTCAAGGAGAATTATTTGAAGAAATAGCAGTTGCGAATCCGATACGAATTTACCACTCGGCTCGCAGGATAATTTCAACTTCTGATCGAATTCTTTCACGAACGATCCTTTACACAACTCCCCGCTTTCCCCATGCATTCACGCGATCAGGGTAGCACGCAAAAGTTCGGCTGGCAGAGGCTTGTCAATTTCGAAACCCCTGTTACACAGTTTTTCCGCTCGCAGATTCGTAAACACATTCGTAATTCGTAGGGCTACTGCCGCGCTTTCACCCGCGCATCATCCGCTGCCGCTTTATTACCGAGTTTATCGTACGCCACCGCCAGGTTGGCCCATGCGCCCTGGAATTTTGGATTAAGTTGGGTGCTGCGCAGCAAATCATTTACCGCATCATTGGCGCGGCCCGTATTCACATAGGCGGTACCACGGTAGTAATAAAGGTTAGGATCATTGGGCATGGCGCTGATCGCCTTGCTGCAATCCGCAATGGCGTCATCATATTTGCCGAGCTGTAATTCCTCCCAGCCTATGTTTCCGTACAAATTCATCATCTGCGGATTCAGCGTTAATGCCTTCCGGAAATCGGTGATCGCATCCTGGTGCCGACCGATGCTCGAATACGTAATGCCGCGGTTGATGTATGTAAGCGGATCTTCTTTCAGCTTCAGGGCTTCCGAATACATCTCCAGCGCTTTGGAGAACATCTCGCCAGCAAGCTTCTGGTCCTTTTTCGCCATGGCTTCCTGCCCTTTCAAGCCGTAAAAGTTTCCGGTGTTCGTGTATGCCCCTACATCCTTGGTATGCGCACGCACCATCACCTGGTAATCGGCAAAGGCGCTATCGATCATGTTATGCGAACGAAAGTAATTTCCACGGTTCTTGTATGCATTATCCACCCCGATTTCCTTTACCTGCACCACGTTCCCTTTTTGCTCTATCACGTAAGGGTATTTGCTGATCACGTCCGTCCACAGGGTATAACTGTTCTCCCACACGCCCACGCGCACATAACAGCCCGCAGCAAATATCACCGCATAAACAGCCGTGATGCCGATCACCATATTCCTGTTCTTACCTCCCAGCGCACGGTCGATGAACGTTGCGAGTATGAAAAATGCGCCTATGTATGGAAGATATGTATACCGATCGGCCATGAGCGCAGCGCCCACCGAGACGAATTGCAGGACCATGGCCACCATAAAAATGAAAAAGCCCATGCCGAAGGTCCAGAGGCGAAAATTCTCTTTGTTGTTTTTATGGAAGACCCAGGCAGGAATTATGACTAAGGCAGCGGCTGCCAATGGGGCCAGGTAAAATATAGC
The DNA here is from genome assembly GCA_036522695.1 of Bacteroidia bacterium. GTDB lineage: Bacteria > Bacteroidota > Bacteroidia > JADZBD01 > JADZBD01 > DATDFI01. The sequence goes on from DATDFI010000593.1 coordinate 4,087, forward strand.
GTTCACCTGGTCCATGGCCGGGTAAGGATAAAATGCCGAAAGTTTTATGGGAATAAAAAGCTTTACCCAGTAAGCGAGAAATCCATACGCTGCGAACATGAAACGCTGCAGCGTGGTGAAAGTACCGTAATCTGCAATGGCTTCCTTCGACTGAATGTGAACGGCAAGCAGCCCGAAGGCAAGCATAAGCGCGAAGAAGGGAATTTTTTCGAGCAGGTTTCGGGCATCGATCTTTCTTTCGCGGTAAACATCAATGAGAATTAAAACAAAGGGAAGTGGTGCCGCCATCGCCTTGCTCAACCCGGAAAGAATGAAAAGCCCTCCGCACAGCAACAGGAATTTTATTTTTTTCGTGTCGAGGTAATAGAGATAACTGATGCAGGAGGCGAGGAAGAAAAAGCAATACAGCACGTCCTTTCGCTCCGAAGCCCAGGCCACACTCTCTACGTGCATGGGATGTATCCCGAACAACAAAGCTGAAATGGCGCCCACCCAGAATCGTTTTCGCGAAAGCAAATAGCAGAAAGCAAAAACAAGGAATGTATTACAGAGATGAAGAAATAAATTGGTGATGAAAAATCCTTTGGGGGCCGGCTCGCCATATTGCTTTTTTGTGGCGAACTTGTAGTTGTATGCCAGCGAGAGCATGGTGAGCGGGTGGTAATTGAGCGAGACGGGATTTGAAGTGGAGAAAATTTTCTTCACATTCTCCATCGAAGTGGAAGTGATGAGTGGCTGCACAGCAGGAGTGGCATTGCTCTCCTTATCCACAATGTAAACGGGATCGTCCCAGTTGGTGAATTCTTTTTTATCACTGAGTACAGGAAAGTAGCAGGCGAAGGTGACAATAAGTATGGCGATGATCACCGGCCAGGAAAAAAAACTTTTCACGGGCGCGGGGGCTTTGCGGGTGGGTTGTACGGCAACCTCTTCCTCTTCGGCTCTTTTCTTCTTTTTCTTTTTCGCCATTGCGCAAATCTATTCGAAATTATTGAGCGAACGAGACGCTTTCCACCAGCATATTGTTAAGGCGGTCCATTTCCGACCGCGCCTTATCATTGGGCGTGCTCATAAAATACATGTGGTCCTTGATGCGCCAGAATGTAAACGGTGTTCGCACAAAACGCTCCGTTCCTTCTTTCACCGGGGCGGCAAGCGCATGTTCAACAAGCTCTGCTTCACTTTGCGAGGCGAACGACCACTCCTCCACTTCAAAAGTTTGCATTCCCGCTTTCGTGTTTTCAGAGAAGGACGTACAGGCGTTGGGAGTTTTAGCGAGGATCCCTGTTTCGAGGTAAGAGAACGTTTGTGAAGGATCGATAAGGCCGAAAAATTTTTTTTGATCGCTTACGCGGATGCGGCCGTTCAGCTGAAATCCCGCCTTGACTGCTTCCTCCACAAATTTTTTCATTCCTGCGCTGGGATGCGGGGCGGTGTCGGGCACGGTGGGATTTAAGCTGGTGCTTGCTGATGATGAATCAATAGAAGAATTATTCTTTTCCTGCTGAGAAGATGGAGCGGAGCAGGAGAAGATCATTAGAAAAAAAGCAGAACAAAATAATATTTTCATCAGCGCGCTGTCTTCTGAAGCAATTTGTCAATTTCTATGATCTTGTCTAATTAAAAAGATTGAAATTGTGCACTTCATTTCCCTTTTCTCGAAATAAATTCTACTGTTCTATTCGCGTAATTCAAATAATAAACATCCGGTGGCAAGCTGTCCACGTTTATCTCATCCGAAAAATTACTGCGCACAATGTTGCCATACTTATCATAGATTTCCCAACGGGTTTTACGGATTAGCGGCCATCTTTTCATCCCGAGAGTACAATTCACCGCTAAATCTTCATCATCCTTAACCTCCAACTCCAGCCCTCGACCGCTCCACGCTCCTTTTCGATAATATTTCACACACACATAATAAAGAACGGAATCCATGGGAACATGCACCGCGTACGAATTGCTGCCCGCTGGCTGCGCACTTACTTCCTTCAATTTATAAAAACGGTTCCAGCGTTTCTCCTCCACGTAGTACCTTCTGCCCACACTATCGCCACGCACTTTCCAGCAAAAGGTTTTTTTTAGACTATCGAGATGCAGGTCATAGATCGAAACATCTTCCAGGAATTCATCCGGATTGTGGGCGAGATCCTTTCTCTGCATCAGCGAAAGCGCCCCCTTCTTTTTATGCCGGCCCTCATCCTGCAGCACAAAACCGGAAAGCCAAAAAGTGCCGGAGAACAGCAATAAAGAGAAAAATATTTTTTTAAAAGTAAGCAGCATAACCAGCGTACCCTGCAATATATAAAGAATGCCGATGCAGGCTACCGCCACCGGAATGGGAACCATTTCCCCGGCTTAAGGTTTTATCGATAATATTGTTTACTTTTGAAGGATTCGAGATTTTATAAATTCATTATCAGACCATTGACCTAAAAATGTTCTCAAAAAGCAGCAACATGTCAAAGACCAATTATCCCGAAAGCGGCTCGGTGAATATCATCGGTCCGGGCACCGTTATCACTGGCGATATCACCACCAACGGGGATGTTCGCGTTGACGGAACCCTCAAAGGCACTTTAATTGTAAGAGGTAAACTGGTCCTTGGCAGTACCGGCCAGGTAGAGGGTGAGATCACCTGCCAGAATGCGGATATCTCAGGGGGCATCAAAGGCAAGATCAATGTATCGGAACTGCTCGCACTTAAAAGCACTGCCAAGATCAATGGCGATATCATCACCAACAAACTGGCCATTGAACCCGGGGCCAACTTTACCGGTTCCTGCAGTATGGGAGGTATCATAAAGGACATTAAAAATGCAGGAGCAGAAACCACAAAAACCGAAAAAGCAGTCGCCTACTGATCCCACCCGAGGCTCCAGCGATTACGCTAAGTACGGGATGATGGGCTTCCAGATGGCTGCCACCATTGGAGTGGGCGTTTTTGGCGGCATAAAGCTGGATGAATGGCTGGGACTCAAAAAATTTCCCGTATTTACCATAGTACTCTCCCTGGTATCGGTGTTTGCAGCCATCTACTTCGTGATCAAAGATTTTCTTAAAAAGTAATTTCCTCTTATGTTCTTGCGTAATCTTCTAATTCTTTCCCTGCTTTTGTGTGGCGGAATATGGGCCTGGAACCAATATATGCCCGAAAAATTTCATAGTCCGCATGCTTATTTCATAGTGCTCTATTTTTTTGTGCTCACCTATGCGATAAGAGGGCAGTCGGTAAAGGCCAACGAGCGTTCGCCTAAGGATTTTGTGCGTTTTTTCATGGGTTCCACGGCCCTGCGCCTGCTCCTTCACGTCATGGTGATCCTTATATATGGGCTTATCAACCGCGATGGAGCGGCCGTTTTCATCATGGCCTTCCTGGTGATCTACATGGTCTTCCTCGTTTTCGAGGTAAGCTCACTGCTGCGTTTCTTTTCCCGGCAAAACAAATCCTGAGCTTTATCAGCTTTTTTAGCAGCATTTGTCCGTTTGGGAAGGGCCTTGGCTACCCTGCATTTCCACTTGGTAGAAATGTGAAAAAATCCCTTTATTTTTTGTGCTTGTTATTGAAAATAACTGATAGTTTTGCACTCGTTTTCGAAAAAGGAGTAGCAGATTTCAATGAGCAAACGAGCCAAACACATCTTTAAATTCTCCACCATATTATTGGTGCTGGTGACCGGCATCATCACCGCGCGCGTGGCTTTTGCGCAGGATGGCGATTCTCTTTCCAAAACCACCGCCTCCACTGATCCGAAATCGGACAAAAAGGACGAAACCAAAAAATTCAATGCAGGTGAGCTCATCATCGGTCACATTACCGACTCACACGAATGGCACCTTTGGGGCAGCGAAGAACATCCTGTAGCTATTCCGCTTCCCGTTATCATCTATTCCGACAAAGGCCTGGATATTTTCATGTCCAATAAATTTGAAGAAGGTGTTGTAGAAGGTAAATACCGTTACACCCTTGTTAAAAACGACATTAAAGTGGTGGATGAGAACGGGGCGATCGATGAAACCGCTTCAGCCAAATTGTGGGACCTTTCCATCACCAAGAATGTAGCTTCCATCATTTTCACCATGGCCCTGCTGGCCTGGATCTTCATCAGCGCTGCTAAGGCCTACGCGCGCAGGCCCGGCACAGCGCCCAAAGGCTTGCAAAGCGCAGTGGAGCCTCTCATTATCTTTGTGCGTGACGATATTGCAAAGTCGTCCATTGGCGAAAAACATTACAGGAAGTACCTGCCTTTCCTGCTTACCGTATTCTTTTTCATCTGGACCACCAACCTGCTGGGCCTTATTCCGATCGCACCGGGTGGTGCCAATGTAACGGGTAATATTGCCGTGGCGCTCACCCTCGCTGCCATCGTGTTCCTCATCACCACATTCAGCGCCAAATCCAATTACTGGCGCCACGTATTCGCCATGCCCGGTGTGCCGGTGGGCGTGCTGGTGCTGCTTACACCTATTGAAATATTCGGGGTTTTTCTCCGTCCTTTTGTACTGATGATACGATTGTTCGCCAACATCCTGGCCGGCCACATCATCGCGCTTTCTTTCTTTAGTTTGATCTTCATTTTTGCAGAGATGAATACCGGGCTTGGTTACGGTGTTTCCGTCCTGTCAATTGCATTTACGGTTTTCATGGGCATGCTGGAGCTGCTGGTGGCGTTCCTGCAGGCATACGTGTTCACCCTGCTGGCCGCTATGTATTTCGGCTCGGCCGTGGAAGAACATCATCACGATGATTATCATTAAAAAATAAAATGCGGGATGTTCCCTGTTTCCTGCAGAAGAAAAAATAAAACAGGGTTATTAAAATTCAAAACATGTTATCATCAATTCTCTTGACATCTGCTGAAACATTCGGCCCTAACATCGGTATCGGTTATGGTGTTGCTGCTCTTGGCGCAGGTCTTGCCGCTGTTGGCGCAGGTATCGGTATCGGCCGTATCGGTGGCAGTGCAGTTGAAGCCATTGCACGCCAGCCCGAAGCATTGAACGACATTCGTTCGAACATGATCCTGACTGCGGCCCTTGTAGAAGGTGCTGCATTCTTCGCGATGGTGATCGGACTCCTGGTGATATTCCTGAAGTAAGCCGGGAACAATTAAGGTCCTGCATCGCGACTGAGAAGTTTCGGTGCAGGACCTCTTTGAACGTTTAACGTTAAAAAAGCACACGATGGAATTAGTGAAACCCGCGGTGGGCCTTATCTTCTGGATGCTGGTGTCGTTCGGCATCATCTTTTTCATCCTGAAGAAATTTGCCTGGAAACCCATCCTCAAAGCGCTTAACGATCGCGAAACATCTATCCAGGATGCGATAGATGAAGCGAAAAAAGCACGCGAGGAAATGGCCTCATTGAAAGCCGGCAACGAAAAGATATTACAGGAAGCCAAGGCGGAGCGCGATAAACTTTTGAAGGAGGCGCGCGAAACAAAAGATGCCATTATCGCTGAAGCGAAACAGAAGGCACAGAAAGAAGGAGAACGCATGATCGCACAGGCGCGAGAGACCATCCAGAATGAAAAGATGGCCGCCATCACCGAGTTGAAGAACCAGGTGGCCACCCTCTCCATCGAGATCGCTGAAAAAATATTGAAAGAAGAACTCTCATCCACCGAAAAACAAAAGCAGCTGGTGAAAAGCCTGCTGGATGATGTGAATTTGAATTAAAAAAAACGAGTGGGGGAAGAGATTCCTCTCATTCGCTCGGAATGATATGCAAGGGACAAAAGTAGCATCGAGGTACGCCAAGTCACTGTTGGATCTTTCCCTGGAGAAAGGCCAGCTGGATAAAGTGTATGCGGATATGAAGAATGTGAGACAGGCTTGTAAAGAGAACCGTGATCTGAGCCTTGTGCTTAAAAGTCCCATCATCAAAGGCGACAAAAAAGAGCAGGTGCTCAAAGCGATTTTTAAAGACGCCAGCGAGATCACGTTCGCTTTCTTCGGCATCATCATTCGCAAGAACAGGGAATATGCCCTCGAAGAGATCGCACATTCATTCGTGGAGCAATATAAAACGCATAAAAAAATACTGACCGCAGTGATCACTACAGCTTTCGGGCTGGATGACGACCTGCGTAATAAAGTTTTAGAAGTAGTGAAAAAAAGCGCCAACTCCGAGGTGGAGCTGGTGGAAAAAGTGGACAAGAACATCATCGGTGGTTTCATCATACAGGTGGGCGATAAACAGGACGATACCAGCATACGTTCCAAGATCATGAAACTGAACCGTGCATTCTCCGAGAATCAATTTGTAAGTAAACACTGAGTGTAAAATGGAGGAAAATTCCTCGCTGCACCCGGAATAACAACCAGGATTCATTAGTAACATCAGTTCGTTCCTTATTAAAATTTCTTTTGAACTCATGAACCGCAAAATGCGGTTTCGTAACAGATCCGTAATTCGTAAATAAAATGGCTGAAGTAAAACCCGCAGAAGTATCTGCAATATTGCGCGAACAGCTCTCCAATTTCAAGAGCGCATCCGAACTGGAAGAAGTAGGGACCGTGCTCCAGGTGGGTGACGGTATCGCGCGCATCTACGGACTTTCCAATGTGCAGGCCGGTGAGCTCATCGAGTTCTCCAACGGCTTGAAAGGGATTGTGATGAACCTGGAAGAAGACAACGTAGGTGCGGTGCTGCTCGGTGCATCCAACGACATTAAAGAAGGTGATACCGTAAAACGCACCCGCAAGATCGCGTCCATTAAAGTGGGCGAGGGCATGCTGGGCCGCGTGGTGGATACACTCGGAAATCCCATTGACGGCAAAGGCCCTATCAAAGGGGAGATGTACGAAATGCCGCTGGAGCGTAAAGCGCCCGGTGTGATCTTCCGCCAACCCGTGAACGAGCCGCTGCAAACCGGTATCAAAGCTATCGATGCGATGATCCCGATCGGCCGCGGCCAGCGCGAATTGGTGATCGGTGACCGGCAAACCGGCAAGACCGCAGTTTGTATCGATACCATTATTAACCAGAAAGAATTTTACGAAGCAGGCAAACCTGTATTTTGCATTTATGTTGCCATCGGCCAGAAAGGATCGACCGTGGCCAATATACAGCGCGTACTCGAAGACAATGGCGCCATGCCTTATACGGTGATCGTTTCCGCTACAGCATCCGATCCCGCTCCCATGCAGTTCTACGCTCCTTTTGCGGGAGCTGCCATCGGGGAATATTTCCGCGACACAGGCCGCCCCGCATTGATCGTGTATGATGACCTTTCCAAGCAGGCTGTTGCTTACCGTGAAGTATCCTTATTACTGCGCAGGCCTCCCGGGCGCGAAGCATATCCCGGTGATGTATTTTACCTGCACAGCCGTTTGCTGGAGCGTGCCGCCAAGATCAACGCGAACGATGACATTGCAAAGAACATGAACGACCTTCCCGATTCCATCAAGGGCATCGTGAAAGGCGGAGGCTCGCTCACTGCTCTTCCC
>DATDFI010000594.1:0-3532 GCA_036522695.1 Bacteroidia bacterium
ACGCAAGGATTTGTATTCAAGATGAACAATATGCACGGTCAGCCCAAAAGCGAGACCACCTACAAAGGCGATCCTGACGATATTACAAATGCAGGAATAAGCAGCAGCCAGGAGTTCACTTATTTCGCCCCGGGCGAGCAGGTGCCGGTGATGAATTCACTCAATTATATCTCCTGGCAAAACGTAGGTAAAGAGGTGGATCAGACTTTTGAGAGCAGGGGCGTTGAGGACATCAGCAATAACCTTGCGCTCGAATTCGACCTGGATGTGGGCCTTGCGCTTATCCCGCTTCCTTTCTTATCATTCTCTCCATCTTATACCTACACGGAGAGCAAGATGTACCAGCATACCAATTCCAAGATCATTAATTATCCTGCGATCCAGAAAAGCGTGTTGTCCTATGCCGATGGGATCTATCACAGGACCGACAACGTGGCTTTCAGTCCGTATAGCGGGCAGCCCATACTCACGCGCACAACCGATGGTTATGACAAGCTCGATCTTCAGCAATCATCCAATCACTCGGGTAAATATTATGCGTACAAATTCCCTGCAACCGGTCAATACAAAAATATCGGCCAAAAATCCGCAAACGAAACGGCAGTTGCAGTTGCATCGAGCAATGTGATGATCCGCAAGCAATATGATGGAACGAATTACTCGCTATTCTTCTCGGCTGCCGCAGGGTATAGCGTTTGCGATGCCATGAATAAATTTTATCCGGGCGACATGATCCGGATCACCAAGAAGAGTTCCCCAACAACATCCTTGGGAATATTCCATGTAAAGGATTCAGTGGTGGGCAATAATATGTACTTATCACGAACAGCAAACTTCAGCTCTTCTAATGATAATGATACCGCTTCCACTGGAGGAGTGATAGTGGAAGTATTACGTAGCGGAAGGACCAACCAACTGAATACAATGATCGGTGGTTTCACAACCTATGGTGATACTGCGAACATTACTCATAATTTCAATTCACAGCAGCTTGCGGACCGCGAAACTTTCGCTGACAGACTGGATAGCCTGCTTTGGGCGGGATCGAGCGGCTCCATCAATGGAACCCAGGTTCCTCCATCGCTTCACTTTATTAGCCCTCGAACGGGAGATTGCATCAGCCTTCGGGATTCTCTTGTTTCTGCGATAATTGTTTCCGATCCCGATTCTGTTTTCATCACGTTCATTGTGAACGGAGGTTTAGTAGGCTGCCATAGCTCATTCCATAATCCCAACAAGGGGCATATTGGGATCGATCCCGAGACCAAACAATTAGCCTACTTCTATCCGGGGAATATGTGTCATCCCATAGATCTGTGTTTTGAGTTCTGCCCCTACCAGATCTCCACAACACAAGTAGTAGTTGCCGATGCGCAAACCTACGATGATCATTGGGAATACAACAGCAATCAATTCCCTGTTGTCACCAATAGCAATAAGTACGAGAACGGAAGCAAAGGAAAATGGAGGCAGGTGACCAATAACGTATATAAGGACAGCATCATCAGCGCGAACTATTCCAGCCAGCGCAATTATAAGAATGCGGGTGTGTTCAAGCTGCAGCTGTTCAATTGGCAGAACACCTCGCAAAATGATACCACGCACTGGATCAAACTTTCTACGGTGACCAATTATTCACCCGATGGAAATGCGCAGGAAGAAAAGGATGTGATGGGAATTTACTCTGCAGCCAAGTTCGGGTACAAGGGCACCCAACCTTATCTCGTTGCAAAAAATTGCGAATACCAGTCGGTGCAGTTCGATGGGTTTGAAAAGATCTATACGGGCAATAAATTTGAGGATGGATGGACACCTTCCAGCACTTTCGTTCGCGATTCGCTTACCGGTGGCCACTCGGGTAAGTCCTGTTTGAAATTCACCCAGGGGACCAGCGCTGATTCCATTGACCTGAAGCCGCTGCGTATCACTTCGCAGATCTCTACGAACGGACTTTCACTTAAAGTGTGGGTGAAGGAAGACACTTCCCAGAATTCCATTACACCTATTATGGGAAGGATAAAGCAGGGCGCAACAAAGATCAACATCACGTTCACCAAAATTGCGCGCACGGGAGAGTGGACCTTGTACGAAGCGCAGGTTAGCGGTTCAGCGCTCTCGGGCTTCTCCACTTCCTCCGATATCACCCCCTGGATCCTGAGCAATTATACCGGTGGGCGATCCTTATACATCGATGATGTGCGGCTGCAGCCCCTGGATGCGCAGGTGGTGTGCTACGTGTATGACATCAGCACAATGAGGCTCATCGCGATGTTCGATGACCAGCATTTCGGGATGTTCTACCAGTATAATGGTGAAGGGAAGCTGGTGAGGAAAATGGTGGAAACCGTGCAGGGAACAAAAACCATCACCGAAACGCAATACCATACACCGCAAGTTCAACGATAGTTCATAGTTCATAGTTTATAGTTCATAGTTTATAGTTTATAGTTTTTAGTTTGGAGTTTAGGGTTGGGTTTGGATATTAATTCAGAAAAAATGATCAAGCGCATAAAATATATTTTTCTGTTGCCGGTGCTGCTGGCGGGAATGGCAGGATTTACACCGCCCGCAAACGACCCCTGCATAGAGCAAGTGAAAAATGTTTACAAAAAAGTGCAGGAGGTTTCCTTTTCCTACATGAATTCCGAAAAGGTGTATTACATGGATTACACCGTGCGCACCGCAACGGCCGATAGCGCGCAGGACGGGATAAACGAAAGCGAGATACAGATGCTGGCCTGCAAAAAATGTTTGTTCGTGAAAAGCTCGCAGATGGAAGTGTACGAGGACGGGGACGATGCCTTTGTGGTGCTGCCCGACAAAAAAATGGTGCTGCGTGCCGATGCCGACATGCTGAACGATAAAAGAATGAAGAACAGCAGCATGAAGGTGAACATGATCCAGGACACGCTTTTCAAATTCAGCTCTGTTTCGGCATGCGGGAATACCCTGCAGGGCGGTAAAAGGATATTGCTGAATGTAAATGAGAAGGGACAGGAATTGCTTGGCATTCAAAGCGTATTGTTCGTTACCAATAACAGCGGGGAATATTTCGATAAGATCCGGATCAACTATACAGCGGGAGGCAGCCACTTGCCGGGAGGCGTGGTGTACATCGAATACAACTTCAAAAAGGTATCGTACGATTACAAAGGCGGAGAACCTTACAAAAATGTTTCGAAACTTTTTATGTCGGGAAGCGAACTGAACGGCAAGTATGCCGGTTACAAGCTCATCGACAGCCGCAAGAAAAAAAATCCTGAACCCCGTTTGAAAAAATAATTTTCCGGATGGTGAAAAAGCTCAACATACGCTCCAGAATCATACAGGCTTTATTGCTCCTGCTTTGCCTGCCTTTTTATGCATTGGCCGTTGTGCCCACGCGCAAGGACAGCGTGCACTTCAGCAAAACGCAGCTCAGCTCCCTGCCCGCGCGCGATTCCCTGCTCCTGCGCGACAGCACCATGCTTACCGGCTCCTGCGATAATAATTACAAGGTGCGCAAAGCCACTTTCAATGCGTACCTGTACAT
>DATDFI010000595.1:0-8072 GCA_036522695.1 Bacteroidia bacterium
TATAAGGAAGTGTTTTCAGAATGGTACTCCAAAAATAATACTTAATCTATTGTACCGCTGGGGCGGGGAGATTAACTTTGGCACATGGATTTCAACACCGACCTGGCGCCCGGACTTTTTTTCAAGACCAGCCGCAGCAGCGGAAAAGGAGGTCAAAACGTGAACAAGGTCTCCACCAAGGTTGAGCTCAACTTTGATGTGGATGGCTCCTCTTTGCTCACACCGGAGCAGAAGCAAAGGATCAGGGAGCGCCTGCCCAACCGGATCAATAAGGAAGGGATATTGCAGGTTGTGGTTCAATCCGGGCGTTCCCAATTCCGCAATAAGGAACTTGCTATCGAAAAGTTTAACCAGCTCATCGCTTCCTGTTTTGTTGAGAAGAAGAAGAGGATCAAATCAAAAGTGCCGCGTTCGGTAAAGGAAAAGCGATTGAGCAACAAAAAAAGACGAGGCGAGATAAAGAAAATAAGAGGGGAGAGGTTTTAGTCATTGGTCATTGGTGGTTTGAGCGTGCTCATTTTTACCCGTGTTGATCCGCCCGATCAGCGTTATTCGTGTTCCCTTTCTCCATCATCCTCATAAACGCATTCCAGAGGTTTTCATTGGGAGGAGGAGCCGTGATGCTAAGCGGTTCCTGTTTTACCGGGTGAATGAAATCAACCTGCCGCGCATGCAAATGAATGGAAGCATCGTCATTCGTGCGTTTAAAACCATATTTCACATCTCCTTTAATGGGACAACCAATGGCAGAAAGCTGCACGCGGATCTGGTGATGCCGGCCGGTGAGAGGTTTTACCTCGAGCAAATGGTAATGGTCGGAACTTAGCAAGATCTTATACTCCAATTCAGAGCGCAGTGAACCATTTTGCTCGCTGGTATATGCGCGCGACATGTTCTTCGCTTCATTCTTTTTCAAATAATGTACGAGTGTGTCCACATCTTTGGGTGGACGATTTTTCACCACTGCCCAATACGTTTTTTGCATTTCCTTGCTTCGGAATAATTCACTGAGGCGTGCGGCAGCTTTGCTGGTGCGCGCGAACAAAACAATGCCGCTCACGGGCCGGTCGATGCGGTGCACCACACCGAGATAAACATCACCGGGTTTCCGGTATTTTTCCTTGATGTACGTTTTTACATCCTCGCTCATCGGGATATCTCCCGTTTTATCGGCCTGCACGATCTCCGATGCGCGCTTGTTGATCGCGATGATGTGGTTGTCTTCGTAAAGTATGCGGGATGAAAGCGGCTCCAAATCGTGAAATCTTAAATCGTACTTCGTAGATCGCCAATGTCAATATTGCTCTTTCTCATTCGGGAAGTCCCGGCTTTTCACATCCTTGATGTAATTTTTTACGGCCCCGGTGATCTCATCGGACAAATTAAGATAACGCCTCAAAAAGCGGGGAGAGAATTCCTGGGTGAGGCCCAACATATCATGCGTCACCAGCACCTGCCCGTCCACCCCATTTCCTGCACCAATACCGATCACGGGTATTGCAACTTTCCCGGCTGTTTCTTTGGCAAGTTTTGCAGGGATTTTTTCGAGCACCAATGCAAAGCACCCGGCTTGCTCTATCACTTCCGCATCTTCAAGCAAACGTTTGGCCTCGGCTTTTTCGCGCGCGCGCACGGTGTAAGTTCCGAATTTATAAATGGACTGCGGTGTTAATCCCAGGTGACCCATCACCGGGATCCCTGCCGATAAAATTCTTTCTATGGATTCCTTCACTTCTTTTCCGCCTTCTAATTTCACTGCATGCGCACCGGATTCTTTCATGATGCGTATGGCGGAGTTCAAAGCTTCTTTCGAGTTTCCCTGGTAAGCACCGAAGGGAAGGTCTACCACCACCAGTGCGCGGTTCACTGCACGTATCACACCCGATGCATGCGTGATCATTTGATCAAGTGTAATGGGCAAAGTGGTCTCATGCCCATGCATTACGTTCGAAGCCGAATCCCCCACCAGTATCACGTCAATACCGGCATTGTCGATGATGCGCGCCATGGTGTAATCATAAGCGGTGAGCATGGAGATTTTTTCGCCTTTGCGTTTCATCTCCTGCAACACGTGGGTGGTCACCTTTTTTATATCTTTTTTACTGGTAGGCATGGTAAGGGTTTTATAGGGGTGATAAAGATAGGGAAAGGACGGTATATAGGTATAAAGGTATAGAGGTATAAGGGAGGACAGAAAAGAAGATCGGTGCGGGAAAGTAGAGAAGCAATATTTTGCGTCTGTTTTCCGGGAATATAGGTATAGAGGTATAAGGGCATGGCGTTTGACCCACTGCCATCGATAGCTTTATATTTTTTGCAGCGGAATGGAGCAGTAATATTCACCGCTATTCCTGCTTTTCGCTTCAAACTCGGTTGGATCATTCCAGGTGCTTCCGGGTGGAACGCCCGCAGAAAAACTTCTTTACGCAGGATCACATTTCGCCACCTCGTTTTCCGCTACAATCAGGGCTAAACTCAACGGTTCGCAGGTCTTGAACCTGTCCGGGTAAAAGCTGAATTGCCTGCCCGATCACTGCTTCACTATCTTCAGGCTGCGCCTTGTTTTCCCGTCAAAAATATTCACGTAGTAAATGCCCGCGCTCATTCCTGAAATATCAAAGTCATGATGGAAAGATCCTGCATCGGCACTCATTTTTTCTTCCATTACTTTTTGCCCAAGCGCATTGTAAATGCCCAGGTCAAGCCAGGAGGTGTTTTTGAAATTTCCTTCAATGGAAAAATGGCCCGTATTGGGGTTCGGATAAATAGCGAGATCACCACCGGTAAAGTCATCTTCATTTTCGCCCAGCAAGTACCAGGTATCTATCTTTACAAAGTAAGCGTGCACATCACGTTGTATACCCGTGAACAATCCGCCCACGTATAATTCCGTCCCATCGAGGTAAAAAACGAGCGGGGAAGCGCTCAACGAAATATCGAGGGCCTGCAATTGCCCGTTTGTATGATCGTACGCAGCCAACGAATGCCTAGGCTGACCTGCAAACATGGTGAAATTCCCTCCCGCAAAAACATAATTCCCGCTTACGCCCAGCGCGCGTACGTAATCATCAGGCGAAGGATCAAAGGAGGTGATACTTCCACCGCCCAGGTCAAGACTGCATATGTTATTCCTTCCCTGCGCATTCACATTATTGAACCACCCGCCCGCAGTAATAGTGTTCCCGGTCACCGCGAGGGCATACACTCCATCATCGGGAGAAGGGTTCCAGGCATTGATCGCGTATCCTCCAACCGTATCAAGGCAGGCGATCTTTTCGTGGGTGCTTCCGCCAATATTCGAAAAATATCCACCGCAATAAATTTTCCCGTTGTTCAGCACCAGCGTGTTTACAGTTCCATCGGCATCCGGGCTCCATATTGTCGCTTGCGCTGAAGGGATGTCGATGCAGGCAAGGTTGTTGCGCTGTTGTCCCCCCGTATAAGTAAAGTAGCCTCCAACATATAGTTTATTATTGCAGAGCAACAGGGTGCGTACCGTGCCGGTACAACCCGGGTTGAATGCCGTAACGCTTTGCGTGCCGAGGTCGATAGCTCCCAGGTTTTTCCTTGCTATGCCCTGTATCGAATCGAATGCTCCTCCTATATATAAAATATTTCCGGGCGACAGGCCCATGCAGTTCACTGTTCCTTTTACAGGTGCCGACCATGCATTCACATTTCCTGTTGAAGTGTTGATGGAAGCAATGGGCCCGCTGGGATTTCCGTACATGCAGGGAGATTCGCTTCCTAAATAAACGAGTGAGCCGGTCACGCAAAGCGCGCGCACTTTATTTCCCACCGAAGCCACGAGATTCAGCGCGATCCCGTTCGTATCCATGCAGGCGAAATTGTAACGCTGCGCACCACCGATGGAAGTGAATTGTCCGCCAACATAAATACGATTGCGTGTTTTATCGGCATAAATGGACCAGATGCTTCCGTTGCAGTTCGCATTATTGGTGGAAGTGCTTAGAACGTTCGGGGCATTGGCATCCATCTCCGCAAATCCTTTCGCGGGAATGGAATTGATAAAAGTGAATTGTCCACCCAGGTAAATAGTGTTAGCCACCGCGGTGCTCATCATCCTGTTGCCCCCGTTGCCGTGATCGGTCTGTGGCGTGGGGCCGGGCAGAAGTCCGCTGATCGCCCGAACGGTGCCTGTGATGTTGGGATTCCAGTTGGTGATAGCGTAAGTGGAAGGAACGATAGAACCTGCATGATTGCGGAACAGGGGCCCGAGATAGCTGAATGCTCCTCCTGCAAAAAGTTTTCCATTCAAATAATTGTAATAGAGGGCGTATACAGTACCATTAGGCGGGTTGGGGTTAGCGAAAATGGAACCCGAGGGGTTGGTCAAGCTGTATAAAGTAGGATCAAAGTTTCTTAAAACAGATAAGATCGTAAGATACCCCGTGCCCTGGAATCCATTCACATTCGTAAAACTTCCTCCCACCCAAACCTGGTCACCCACTTTTTTAATGGAATAAACCGGGCCATTCAGATTCGGTATCCATAATGGATGAATATGCTGCTGCATGGTATAAAGCTGGCAAATATTGTAAACCGGTTGTCCATCGCAATTGTGAAAAGCACCTCCGATAAAAACCCAGGGTGATCCGAGTCCCCCCGAGGAGGTCTCGATCGCATAAACCGGTCCGTCAGGCGCAATATTGATCGGCATTACGGTCCCATCGCTCTTGATGCGCGCGAAATTTTTTCTCGGGATGTTTCCTACGTAATTGAAACTTCCTCCAATGTACCATCCGCCTTTAAAATCGGAAGCGATGGCATACACAGGACCGTCCACTTTCGGGAAATTCTGGAAATATGGAAGCGCGGTATTGATATCGAGCGGCACGGCAAAGCCCGTGGGCTTGCCCATGTAATCAAAATCCCCCCCGAAATAAATGTCGTTCCCGCTCTTCACGATGGCGTTCACGGGGCCGTTAGGTACCCACATCAGTGAATCGTATCCCTGGGAAAACAGGCGAATAGGGAAAAGGAAAAGGACAGCAAGTGCGGCACGTAAAGAATAAGTTCGCATGTTTTTGAGTTGTAATAAGAGGGGATGAGACTGTTGCACAAAGGTAGCACAATGCCCGATAAATCAAATCCCATCCTAAATTCATTTCCTCCCATGAATTCGTATCTTCGCCCATTCAAACCCGTTGGTTGTTTTCGTCATATAATTAGGAGCGGCCTGCGGGTTCAATAATACGGTTGTTTTATATGCAGGATATTTTCTTCACCATTCTCGTGATCTGGATCCTCTTCAGGGTGCTCAACAGCAACAGTTGGGGCTCGCGGAATGTTTACTACACGCAAAATAATTACCAGGGCAAGGCGAACAACAAAAAAGAAGGCGAAACCGTTATTACCAATGTTTCAAACCGTAAATCCACTATTTCTCCCGGTGAAGGCGAATACGTGGATTTCGAAGAGATAAAATGATCCTGACCTTTTCCAGTTTTTAAACCCTCACTCATGAAATTCGACCTTAAAAAAGCGCTTCCACACATTATCATCATCTTAGCGTACATCATCATTACCGTTGCTTATTTTGCCCCGGTGGTGCTGGGTGGGAAGCAACTCCGCCAGGGTGACGTGACCAATTTCAAAGGCATGTCGAAGGAGATCGTGGATTACCGCAGGGAGTTTCATGAGGAACCGCTGTGGACCAATCGCATGTTTGGTGGAATGCCCGCATTCCAGATCTCCACTTTGTATCCCGGTAACCTGCTCCAGTATATTTTCAAAATACTCACTTTCGGTTTGCCTCACCCGGTGTATGCCATTACCTTGGCCATGCTCTGCTTTTACCTTTTGATGCTGGTGCTCAAGATCGATCCATGGCTGAGCGGGCTGGGAGGCCTGGCGTACGGAACCGGCTCTTTTATTTATACCGTGATCGATGCGGGGCATAACCCGCAGGCCATCGCCATCGCACTCATGCCTTCGGTGCTTGCCGGTGTGATCCACATCTTCCGGAATAAAAAATATTTGATGGGCGCGGTACTCACCGGCCTCGCCCTCGGTTTCGAACTTTTTTCGAACCACCTGCAGATGACGTATTACCTGCTCTTCATGGTCCTGTTCTATGTGATCGGTGAATTCATCGCGCTTATCCCGGAAAAAAGAAGGAAATATTTTTTCATTGCACTTTCTGCACTGCTGTTCCTCCTGCTCATCAAACCCTGGCTGTACGATTCACTGAGCGTCCCTCTCCCGGATAAGTTCAACTGGATCATCCTCATCGGCACTGCGGTTTATCTCGGGGTGGAGAAGGTGTTGATGCTTGTTAAAAAGGACCCCGGTTATTTTCATTTCTTAAAGGCTTCTTTCTTTGCATTCATTGCTATGGCACTCGCCATAGGTTCTAACTTAGGCAACCTTCGTTCAACTGCCGATTATGGGAAATACACCACGCGCGGGCAAAGCGAGCTGACCATTGACGAAAGCGGGAAAGCGGATACTACGAAAAAGAGTACAGGACTTCCTATTGATTACGCTACAGGATGGAGTTATGGCCTGGATGAAACATTCAACCTCATGATCCCGAATTATAAGGGGGGATCATCGTCCGAGCCCATCGGCAATCACAAATCGGCAGTAGATGCAGTGCAGGAAGAAAGCCACAAAGAAAGTATTGCGAAAAGTCCTTCGTATTTCGGGGCGCAGCCTTTTACTTCCGGGCCCGCTTATATCGGTTCCGCTATCGTATTCTTATTCGTGCTCGGTTTATTCATTGTTGAAGGTCCGCTCAAATGGGCCATGCTCGCGAGCACTATCATGTCCATCATGCTGGCCTGGGGTCAGCATTACCCGCGCCTGACCGAATTCTTTTTCGATCATGTTCCTGGCTACAATAAATTCCGCTCGGTGAATTTTATTTTGGTAATGGCAGGATTAGCCATGCCCTTGCTGGGAATACTGGCCGTTGACAAAGTCCTTAACATGAAGGGCTTTTTCAAAAGCAAATTTTTCAATACCAATCTCCGTAACGTGCAGGTGTTTTACATCGCAGTTGCCGCAACAGGAGGCTTTGCCTTGTTCACCTTTTTGTCGCCTGGTACTTTCAACAGCTTTTTCGGTGACGAGGAACAGGCGTATTTCGACAAGGCTGCGCAGGATCCCAAGCAGGCGGAGATGGTGAATGTTTATATGGGCGAGCTGCAGGCCGCGCGCGAGGAGATCGTAAAATCGGATGCGATACGCAGTTTCTTTTTTATTGCCCTGGTGGCCGCAGGCTTGTTTGTGTACGACCGTAATATTTTATCGAAGTATGTGGTGGTTGGCTCCATGGCGGTGCTTATCGGTATCGACATGGTATCGGTTGACAGGAGGTATGTGAATGGAGAAAGTTTTGAGCGTAAGCAGAGAGATAACGATAACCCTTTCGCGTATGAAGGCCGGCCGGGTGTGGCGGATGAAAAGATCCTCGAAGATAAAACACCCGACTTCCGGGTGTTCAACCTCGAGAAGCGTCTCGACCAGGACGCGGGCACTTCCTATTTTCATAATTCATTGGGCGGATACCACGGAGCCAAATTGAAGCGTTACCAGGAATTGATACAATTCCATTTGTACCGGAGCGCGCAAATATTAAAGCAGGTGACCGAAAAAGGGAATGATACCATCATGTTGTCGGTACTCGCGCGCCAGGGCGTGGTGAACATGCTTAATACGAAATATATCATAGGAACTTACGATCAGCCGCCCATTCAAAATCCTTTCGCGCTTGGCAATGCGTGGTGCGTGAGCAAGCTGCACGTGGTGCCCAATGCCGATTCGGAAATTGTGGAAGTGGGACGGATCGATCCAAAGATCACCGCCCTTGTGGACCAGCGTTACAAGGATAAACTTCCTGCATCGGTGCAATATGATCCGAACGCAACGATCAAATTAACCGAGTACAAACCGAATCATCTTACCTACCATTTCAATGCGGCTTCAGATCAGCTGGTGGTGTTCTCCGAGATCTATTACCCGAGCGGGTGGAATGCGTATGTGGATGGGGTGAAAAAGGACCATTTCTGCGCGGATTACGTGCTGAGAGCGATGGTGGTCCCTGC
>DATDFI010000596.1:0-2695 GCA_036522695.1 Bacteroidia bacterium
GCAGGTGCACTTTCATAACCGGCAAAGCATGATCGTTCTTCAAAAGATCATACGCCTTTTGAATGAGGTTGTTTTTGGGGTCCCCTGGGATCGCAAGACCACTCATCGTAAATTGAAAACCCTCCCCATTCCCATTTCCCGTTTCACTTTCGCCATTCACCACCTCCAGGACATCACAGCATCTTACAGGATAAAAAACACTCTCGATGTTATGATACCCATCGCTGCGCTTTCCCGTAATGAAAAGCCCCAGGTTTATTTTGGCATTGGGAAAAGTGATCATGGGGTAAAGATAGTTGTTAGTTGGTAGCGGGAGTTGTCCGCTGCCCGCAATGCGAACCCGGGAACTTACAACCGATAACCGACAACCAAAGATGAACGATCGAGAACCAGCAACTAACACAAAGCCATCGTGCATCAAACATCCTCCCCGCCTGGATGATTGAATTTAATCCAGTCGGGCAGGCATTTTCCATATTTTACTACATTAGCGTTCCAAAATTAAAGGCCCATGAATTTCCTGGATTTTGAAAAACCCGTGCAGGAGCTCACCGAAGAGCTGGAAAAGCTGAAAAAGAGCGCGGAAAAAACAAAGGTGGATATGTCGGCCGCCATTGCCGAACTGGAGCAAAAGATCGTTGACAAACGCAAGGAGATCTACAGTAACCTTACGCCTTGGCAAAGGGTCCAGGCCTCACGCCACCCCGACAGGCCCTACACACTCGCCTATATTGAAGCCATCACCAATAATACTTTTCTTGAACTGCATGGCGACCGCAATGTAAAAGACGATAAGGCCATGGTTGGAGGTTTTGGCGAAGTGGATGGCCAGACCATAATGTTCATCGGCCAGCAAAAAGGAACTAATACCAAGAGCAGGCAGCTGCGCAATTTCGGAATGGCCAATCCTGAAGGTTACCGCAAGGCCCTTCGCCTTATGAAGCTGGCAGAAAAATTCAATAAGCCCATTGTTACTTTTATCGATACCCCGGGAGCTTTCCCCGGTTTGGAAGCTGAAGAACGAGGCCAGGGCGAGGCCATTGCCCGTAATCTTTATGAAATGGCGCAGTTGAAAGTGCCGGTGATCTGTATTATAATTGGAGAAGGTGCATCAGGCGGTGCGCTGGGCATTGGCGTGGGCGACCGCGTGCTGATGCTCGAAAACACCTGGTACTCGGTGATCTCGCCCGAATCCTGCTCGTCAATTTTATGGCGTAGCTGGGAACACAAGGAGAAGGCGGCCGATGCGCTCAAGCTCACGGCAAGCGATATGCTGGCCAATAAACTCATCGATGGAGTGATCAATGAACCCATTGGAGGAGCGCATGTGGATCCCCAGGCCACCTTTGCCACAGTGAAAAATTCTATCCTGGAGAACCTTGCAGAACTTAAAAAGCTCGATCCGGCCACCCGGGTAAGCAAGCGCATCGGGAAATTCTGCTCCATGGGCGTGGTGATGGATGTTTAAAATTTTGAATTAAAATTTTTGAGCCTCATTTTGGGAACATTCTATATTTGCTCTTTCCGAAAACCTTTTAAATAAAAACCACACCCATGAATAAAAAACTTTTCCTTCTGCCCCTCGCGGCTTTATCATTCACTTTGTTTTCCTGCGGAGGAAAAACAGAAAATCCTGAAGAGGACCAGGGTGAAGTGACCAAGGACACTATTAAACAGGAAGTGCAGGCCGACCTTGCCGTGCTCCGCACCAAGATCCCGCCTCCTGCTGAAATGGGTAAGACCTTTACCAAATCCGGCCTTTCTTATAACAAGGGAGCCCTGCTTTCCAACAGCAAAGGCAGCAGCTATTCGAGCCATTACCAACAGGCCCTTGGCCTTGGCGCTTTCTCGGCCGATCTTGGTTTTGCCTGCGCTTACAATCAAAGCCAGGATGCCATGGAGTACCTCGCA
This sequence comes from Bacteroidia bacterium, assembly GCA_036522695.1. Classification (GTDB taxonomy): domain Bacteria; phylum Bacteroidota; class Bacteroidia; order JADZBD01; family JADZBD01; genus DATDFI01. Next base: position 1,912 of record DATDFI010000596.1, read on the forward strand.
GCAATGGGGAACCTTGCCAAAACCCTTGGCATTGAATCTGCATTCGACCAGAATTTCGGGGCGCGCATCATCAAGAATATTGCAAGCAGCGATTCGCTGGACGACCTGATGTCGAAAGCCAATACAAAGGCGGAAAAGAACCTGCGCTCGAACCAGCGTGTGCAAACCGCTGTTCTTATGCTGTTCGGCAACTGGGTGGAGAACATGTATGCCGCGTGCGAACACCTCAAAGCGAAAAAAGATGACCCCAAAACGAAGGATGTTTACAAAGAGATCTATGAGACCGCGGCAAGCTGGGAGTATATCAAGGACCTGCTTGTACAATATAAAGGCGTAGCCGATATTGATAAGTTCGGTGAGGACATCAAACCTTTCCTCGGGCCAATTGCCGGTGTTGGAGAAAAGCACCCGGATTTCAATGCTACTATGTTTGACAATTTTTACGCAGCCGTTTCAGGCCTGCGGAACAAGATCCTGTAATATTTATCCGGATAAAAAAGAGAGCCCCTTTTACGAGGGGCTTTTTTGTGGCGTAAACGTTTAACTACAAAGAGCGCAAAGGCCTTTCGTTAAATGCGTAAGGACCTTGCTCGATCCACATTGAAAGGATCTCTATACTCCTGTGTCACTACTTATTGAATTGAATATGCAAGCCGCACACCGAATCGGTGGCCGTGAAAGAATTAATAAGTGCCGCATTGCTGTAATTGAATTTCTTTATTGTATTCACATCGCTCACCAGTACTTCCTGGTTCACATCATCAAATGCCATGTGCGATGCGGT
>DATDFI010000597.1:0-2128 GCA_036522695.1 Bacteroidia bacterium
CTTGCGCCCCCCGTAACTTCTTCCGTATCCCGGTCCACGGCAACCAAAATAAAGCCTAATACACTTCTCCTTATTGTTCTGGTATTCACTTTTATTTGCTTCTTTCCCATTTTCAGCAACGACTTCCTCAATTTTGACGATCCTCAATATGTAACGGATAATCCTGCCGTACAGCAATTGAACGCTGCGAATTTCAAAAGTTATTTCACCCAATCTTTCGTGGGTAACTACCAGCCCATCGTTATTCTCAGCTATGCCATCCAGTACAAATTATTCAGCGGGCATGCATGGGGATTTCACTTCTTCAGCTTGCTCATGCACCTGCTCAATACCGCGCTTGTTTTTTTTCTCGCAAAGCGATTGCTTAACAACGACATTGGGGCCATGATCACCGCCATGCTGTTCGGCATTCATCCTTTGCACGTGGAGAGCGTGGCCTGGGTGGCTTCCCAAAAGGATGTGCTGTATACTTTTTTCTTTTTAACCTCCTCCATGTTCTACCTCCGTTACAGGAGCGCCCCGCGTGAATCCCGCATGCGGGATTATTTACTGGCAATGATCATGTTCGCATTATCACTGTTGAGTAAGGCGCAGGCGGTAGTGCTGCCGGTGGTCTTTATTCTTTTCGATATGCTCATGCAATGGAGGGAGCAAAAAGCCGGAACGCCTGGTGATGAAGGCCATTCAAAAGCGCGATGGACAAAACTTATTCCGGAGAAGATCCCCTTCTTTTTGCTCTCCCTTATTTTCGGGGGATTGGCGGTAAAGATGCAGGCGAGTGCGGGTGCCATGCAGGATTTCGGTTATTTTAAAGTGTATGAACGTGTTCTTTTTGCCTGCTATGGCTTTGTGATGTACTGGTGGCAAACATTTTTTCCCGTCAGGCTGGGAATATTCTATCCCTATCCCGAAACGGATGGAAAGATCAATTCACAGTTGGTCTATCTCGCGCCCGTCCTTATCCTTCTTCTCGCAGCAGCGGTATTTTATTTCCGTAAAAAACTCCCGGTGCTGCTTTTTGGATTTTTATTTTTCTGCGTCACCATTGCTTTGGTCATCCAATTGATCCCTGTGGGCGATGCCATCCATGCCGACCGTTACACCTACATCTCACTGCTCGGGCTTTTTCTTTTTGCAGGATATCTTTTCGGGGAGTATTTCTTAAAATATAAAAATCAGCTCACCCTTGGTGCAGGGATATATTTTGCGGTATTGGGTTTTCTCACCTTCCAACGCGCGCAGGTTTTCCACGACAGCGTTACTGTTTATGCCGATTCGCTGAAGAATCATCCTGCTGCCATCATATACAGCAATCTTGGCGCTGAATATTATAAAGAAGCTGCGACCATCACGGATCAAGGGTCACGAAAAGAAAAATTTGCCGAAGCGCTTGACCTTTTGATCAAGTGCCGGGAGTTGAAATCCAATTTTCCACGTATATGGTTCAATTGCGGGTTGGCCCATGCGCAGGTAGGAAATGCAGATGAAGCGATAAAGGACTATACACATGCAGTGATGAATGATAAAGCCGACTTCAATTCATATTTCCAGCGCGCGGGGCTTTACTCCACAAAAAACAAGGTTGATTCTGCGCTTTCGGATTATTCGATGGTGATCCAATTGAACCCGGGGATTTTAGATGCCTGGTTTTACAGGGGTGTTCTTTACCAGCGCAACGGAAAATTGAATGAGGCACTTGCCGATTTCAATCATTGCATCCAGGTGAAGCCCGATTTTACGGATGCTTACCTCAACAGGGCCATCACTTACGGTATGGCCGGCAAAAGCGAAGCAGCGCTTGCCGATTTTAATTCAGCTCTTGCGATAGATCCGCATTCGGGGAACGTTTATTTCAACCGCTCCCTGACTTATAAAATGATCGGGCGATTTACCGAGGCGCTCAACGATGCCCTTGCCGCTCAGCAAAATAATTTTCAACTCCCTGCAGGTTACCTCGATGAGCTTCATAAACTGGCGGGGAAATAGCAATCGGTAACCCGGCATTCAGCCTATATATTCCGTAACTTTGCAGAGTGAAAAAGTTCGATATCCCCGAATTTTACAGGAGTCCCGTGATCTCGCGCATCAAAAAACTGCGCAGGGATAAGGATACGCGAAAAGAAGACAT
>DATDFI010000598.1:0-8789 GCA_036522695.1 Bacteroidia bacterium
CCTTACCGGTGCCATAACCGCTATCCCGGGAGTAAATGAATTGACGTTGGGCGCAGGCATTACTAAACCCGTGATAAGAGGATTGAGAGGAAATCGCGTGCTCACGATCCTGAACGGGTTTCGTTTTGATAACCAGCAGTGGCAGGACGAGCACGGTCTGGGTTTGTCGGATATGGGTATATCGCGGGTGGAAGTGATCAAAGGTCCTGCCTCGGTGATCTACGGATCCGATGCCATGGGCGGTGTGATCAACCTGGTGGAGGAGGAGCCGGCCCCGATCGGGAAAACAGTTGGCTCCTTCAGCACAAAATTCAATACCAATACCATACAGCTGGGTGGGGAAGTAAGTGTGAAAAGCTCCTCTGAAAAAATGAACTGGAAAATAAATTTCGGTGGCGAATCGAATACTAATTATGTTGACGGGAAAGGGAACCTGGCTTACAACACCCGGTTCAGCGGAGGAGCCTTAAAGCTCGGTTTAGGGTTTACGCGCGAAAAATTCGTGACCTCTTTCAATTATAATTTTTCGGATTACAGCTTCGGGTTTGTGGATGCCGGTGAATTCAAAAAGCAAACGATCAATTTTGATGAAGAGCGTTTCACCCGCTCCATGGAAGACGCTTATCACACGGTGATGTATCACCTGTTATACAACAAAACAACTTTTTTCCTGAAGAATTCACGTTTGCTTATGGATGTTGGTGCACACCTCAATCACCGCCTCGAGCACGAAGGAGCGGAGGAGGCCGGCATCGGTAATATGGATATGGAACTGAATAATTATTCCATCAACCTTCGCTGGGTAAAACCCATCCATGAACATCACGAACTCATTCTCGGCACGCAGGATATGTTCGTGACCAATACCAACCTGGGCAAACGCTTTATCATTCCCGATGCAATATCTTACGGTTTGTCGGGCTACGCATTTCTAAAGCATTCGTATGAAAAGCTGGTGGTGGAGGAAGGATTCCGTTTCAACATGGATGGGTTGAGTACCAAATCACATGGCGATCCCGATTCACTGCTGGCCGTAAGCGGTGCCTGGATGCCGGCCATCACCCGCACCTTCAGCACCGGGAGTGCATCGTTAGGTTTTTCTTACATGCCCGTAAAGGAATTCTTAGTGAAGTTCAATATCGCTACCGGTGAACGCGCACCCAATCTCGCAGAGCTTTCGGCCAATGGTTTCCACGAAGGATTCGTTTATTATGAGAAAGGAGACAACAACCTTCAACTGGAACACAACATGGAAGGGGATCTTTCTATCCGCTATGGCACGGAGGACTTTAAAATAGAGGGCTCGGCTTTTTATAACGATGTGTTCAATTTTATTTACCTAGCTCCATCCGACAGTTTTTTCAACCACCGTTTCATTTACTATTACAAACAAACGGATGCCGTGCTTTACGGAGGCGAGGCGGGCTTCGATTGGGAACCCGGGTTTGCAAAATGGCTGGATATAAAAAGTTCGTATAGTACGGTAACTGCCGTTGATAAGAGCGGAAATTATATCCCTCGCATGCCGGCCGACCGGGTCACGAGCAGCCTGATCATACGTTTTCATGATGGAAAAAGGGCCCAGAATAATTTTGTAAAGGCCACCGTCATCAATGTTCTCGAACAATGGAAGATCTCAACGGCAGAAACGCATACGCCCGGCTATACACTGGTGAATCTTTCAATGGGAAGCGACTTTCAACTGAAAAATGTAAAAGTGGAAGTCTCATTATTCTGTAATAACCTGCTCAATGCCTATTATTACGATCACCTTTCATTGGTGAAGCCGGGTAGCATGCCGGGTGGTTACGGTTTTTACGGGATGGGAAGGAATATGGGCCTGGCACTGCGCTTTCCGCTGGGAAAATAATCATTTGAATTTGCGTGAGGTCTCGCGTTCCACATCACGTTTTTTTATGTCCTCGCGCTTATCGTAAAGTTTTTTTCCTTTCGCAAGGGCGATCTCCAGTTTGGCATACCCGCTTTCAGAAATGAACATGCGGAGCGGGACGATGGCAAGTCCCTGGTCCTTGAGCTTGCCCGATAGTTTTTTAAGTTCCTGTTTACCCAGCAGCAGTTTGCGGTCGCGTTTGGGCTCGTGGTTGTAATGCGTGGCCTTGGCGTACTCATTCACATTCATATTTCTGACCCACAATTCTCCATTGATAAAAATGCAGTAGGCTTCGGCAATGCTGGCCTTTCCTTCGCGTATGGATTTGATCTCGGTGCCTGTGAGTTGAATGCCCGCAACATATTTTTCGAGAAAAGAATACTCGAAGGATGCTCGCTTGTTACGAATGTTTATGTCTTTCTCTTCGGCCATCCCTGCAAAGTAAAGAAAATACAACGGTTCATCGGTTAACGATAAGTACCGGGATGGAAACGTTGTGGCGTACCGCATCCAGCGTGGTTCCGAAGAGGATATCCTTAAGGCCCGTATGCCCGTGCGCGGCCATCACCAGCAGCTCGGCATCAAACTCTTTGGCAAGTATGGCGATCTCTTTTTTCGGATCACCGAATCCCAGGCTGTGATCCACATTATATCCCTGCGCACGTATCTCTTCTGCATACTTTTCGAGCTGCAACAGGTCCGATTGCGTTTCACGATCATCCGTATCGTTGTCATACAGCCGCGCTCCTGCCGTTTCCACGATATGGATCAGCACATAATGCGCATTTTTCCCGCCCTGTGAAAGGCTGTGGCTGATCGCGCTCGAATCGGTACCGGAAAAATCGACCGCGATCGCGATGCGATCATATTTTTTTAATCCTGCTATGTTCAGGCTGCGCGAGATGCCGTGAGGTCCTTCACCCGCCTGCCTGAGCTGGCGAGCCAATGGAATAACGGTAACATAAAGCAAGAGAGCGCCTGCAGATACCGATATGATCGTGAGTACAGTGGCGAGCAAAAGTTTGTGTTCGGTGGCTGCCATCCATTCGCTAAATGCATCCGACAGCATTTTTACATTCAGCGTAATGATGACGATGGTCGTGACCCACGCTGCGATCTTCGCCAGGGGTTTGATCGCGAATTCACCCATGGTTTTTTTGTCGCTCACAAAATGAACGAGCGGGATAATGGCGAACCCCAATTGCAGGCTCAACACCACCTGGCTGAGGATAAGCAGTGAGTTAATGGAAGATTCTCCTTTGAATAGGATCGTTAGCAGCGCAGGTATGATGGCGATGAGGCGTGTGATGAGCCTGCGCAGCCAGGGTTGCAGTCGGATGTTCAGGTAACCTTCCATTACGATCTGTCCCGACAATGTTCCGGTAAGTGTTGAACTTTGCCCTGCCGCGATAAGTGCGATGGCAAAAAGAACGGGAGATGAGGAGCCGAGTATCTTGCGCAACAGTTGGTGCGCATTCTCCAGTTCGGTCACTTTTGTGTAACCGTTACCATTTAGTGCGCTTGCCGCGAGAATAAGAATGGCTGCATTTACAAAGAGTGCAAGGTTAAGTGCGAAGGTCGTGTCGAAAACATTAAAACGTATTGCGGAACGGATCCCTTTCGAACTTCGTTCGAATTTCCGCGTTTGCACGAGTGATGAATGCAGGTAAAGGTTGTGCGGCATCACCGTTGCCCCGATAATTCCTATTGCAATATAGAGTGCCTCCTCACCGGGGATACGAGGTATGATCCCGGAAGCAATCGCGCCTAAAGATGGCTTGGCCAGCACCATTTGTGCGATGAAGGCCAGGCCAATGGTCCCGATAAGCCCGATGATGAAAGCTTCCATTTTCCGGATCCCGAACTTCATCAGGAAAAAAAGAAGGAAAGTGTCTGCAATGGTGATGCAAACGCCAACGAGGAGATTGAGACCGAAGAGCAGTTGCAACCCTATGGCCATCCCGATCACTTCGGCAAGGTCGCAGGCGGCAATAGCGATCTCGGCCAGCAGCCAGAGCGAAATGTTCACGGCAGGAGGGAAGGCCGCGCGCGAGGCCTGCGCAAGATCCTGCCCCCGCACAATGCCCAGGCGCGCACTTAAACTTTGCAGCAGCAGCGCCATCAGGTTACTCATCACCAGCACCCATACCAGGGAATAACCGAATTTGCTTCCGCCTGCAATATCAGTGGCCCAATTGCCGGGGTCCATATAGCCCACGCTCACCAGGTAAGCAGGGCCGATAAAGGCCAGCAGTTTTTTCCCGAACCCGATCTTTTTTACCGTGTCCACAGAAGCATTCACTTCTTCCAGTGATCGCAGTGGTCGTTGCATTATTTTTTCCGGACTAAAATGTTTTTGGCCGCTTCATAGCTGAGGTGGATCTTCTTTTTACGGCCCAGCACCAATTGCATGGAACGGTCATACTCGATGATATCTTCCACTTTCAATTCATCACCCGGACCCAACCCCGTTTTATCGAGGAAATGAAGGAAGGCCGGGCTATGGTCCGCTACACCCGAGATCACGCAGTAACTTTTCCTTTCCATCTCCGACAAAAGAAAAACGCGGGGCTGAACAATGCGCCCGTTGCGGTCGGGAATGGGATCTCCATGCGGATCGAATTTGGGGTAACCCAGGAAGCGATCGAGGCGATAAGTAAGCTCCTCCGAAATGATGTGCTCGAGCTGCTCGGCAATTTCATGCACCTCATCCCAACGGAAATGCAGCTTCTCCACTAAGAACAACTCCCATAGCCTGTGCTTGCGGATCACGTTCACTGCCACTTTGCGGCCAGCCGCAGTAAGACTCACGCCATAATACCTCCGGTAATGAATGAGCTTTTTCCCCGAGAGCTTTTTGAGCATGTCCGTCACGGAGGCGGCCCTCGTTAGGAGCGCTTCGGCAAGAGCATTGGTGGTCACGGGCCCGTGATTTCCCTCCAGCAATTTGTAGATCGCTTTCAGGTAGTTCTCTTCGGTGAATGAATTCATCCCTGAAAAATTTATACAAATATAAATAAAAATTTAGACCCATCTAAAAAATGATGCCGGGTGACCTGTTGGATTTTCCCGTTGAGGGATCAAATAGCTATGAAATGGTAAGTGCGGGTAGTGCTGGCTTTGCTTTTCCCATTGGTGATATCCATAGTGAGGTCATCACCGTTGATGGTGCCGCTGAAAGATTGTTTGCCGGTATCTCCTTTCACGTCAAAGCGCAGGGAGCATCCCTTTACCTTGTATTTGCCCTTCAGCACACGATCACTGTTCTCTTTCGTGAACCAGGTGCTCACGTCCTTTATGTTCTTCACAGAAGTGGAAACGAGGACCGTGCCATCCTCATAAAAACGGATGTGAGCATCTGTTTCGTTGTCAACCGAAGCGGTATAGATCCCGCTGTATTTTACGGTACACTTTACACCGGAGAAAGAGCAGAGCAGGATAACGGGAATAAGCCAGGCAAGAGATCGGGTCATAACAGTATCAAATAAACGATCCCGAACATTGCTGGTCGGGATCGGAAAGAACATCTTTTGAAATCATTTCATCAGGTGAACATATCCTTTATACTCAACGGGCGGATCCGCATCGGGAGCGCACCTGTTCTTAAAGGTGGATATCCAGTAATAAACTCCATCGGAACACATGTTGCCGCCTTTGTTTTTACCATCCCAGGGCTGGCTGTAATCTGATGTTTCAAATACCAGTTGTCCCCAACGGTTGAATATCTTAATGTGATAATCCTTCGCATAATACTCGATCTGGTTTGGCTCATTCGCATTATGCGGGTTATAGCTCACGTAAACCGTATCACCGTTGGGATTGATCACCATCATGTCGCCATGATGAGGATCGGAAAGCATAGCATAAAGATGAGGCGTGGAGAAAGGATAAAAAAGATCGTTTCTGCCATCACCATTCGGGGTGAACACGTTGGCCGAACTGTCGGGATTAAAGTACGGAGTGTAGGTTTGGTGTTTAAGCGTAACCACCGATTTTCGCTGGCAGCCATTGAGCAGCCATGCAAAATAGAACTGGCTTCCATCGGTAGGGAAATTATGAATGGTAAGGTTGCAGCCGTTAGGTCCCCAGGGGGTGTAATTAGACCCCGTTAAAGGTTGCCCGCCCGGGTAGGTTTGCCATTCGTAATTATTATTGTTCCAGGGCATGGGTTGCTGGTTTGCAGTGGGAACGTACATCAGGTTTGCAGCCGAGTCACCGGTACAGAAATATTGAATTAGGTTGAGTGTGTCCACAGGTTGCGGAGGCTGGGTGATCGTAAGCGTATCCTCGAACCTGCAGCCGAGCGTATCCGTGACCAACATGACGTACGTGCCCGCCCCTATGGCCAGGGTATCGTTCTGGATCGTATTTATATGATCGACCTGTACCACGTTGCCATTGCTGATATTCGTCCAGGAATAGGTCCAGCCGGGATATCCGCTGGTAGGAGATGAGATGACAGATCCTAAAGCACCGTAGCATGGTGCATTGGTAACGGCCGTAGTTGCCGAGATACTCAACGGAACAAGTGCAACAAGCAGCAGGGTCTGACAGTTGGGATTCTGAAATGAACCCATGGCAACGGTAAATGTATCACCGACCTGTGCCGGGCCGGTGTAAACACAGGTGTCGTTCGTGCCTTGTGGCCCGGGTATGGGATTACCTTGTGGCGTATACCACTGGTAGGTGCTATAGCCCGTAGGAGCCACCAATACGATAGATCCGTTACCATTCGGGCAATATGCAGCATCTGCAGTGAGGAAGGAACAGGTAGCATCGATATATGCATAACCGTAGTGTCCGCCCTGCCCGCAATCCTTTGTCCAGAAAGTAAGTTCAATGTATTGGCCTATGTAATTCGTAAGGTCGATACCGATACTGCTCCAGCAGCGATAACGTACCTGTGCATCACAGGAGCAGTTGGTGGGGTTGCTGATAAAGTTAGGGTCGTTGGCCGTAGCGAAAACAGAATACAATCCACAAGCGGAGTCGAGGATGGTGCCGTTGGTGTCGGCCACATACACGTTAAAGGCAGGCTGGTCGGTAGGGGAGTGGCCCGGGTCCTGGAACACCACTGCAAAGGAATAAGTGAACGAAGAATTACAAGTGTCGACCAAAAGGCGGTAAGTGAGTCGTTCAGCTCCATATCCCACCTGCATGTTGCCAAGCCTGCACGAAGCAACACCACCACCAGGTGCCAAAAAGGTTACACAGCTGGATGTGTCGCACTGCGGAGTATTTACCCAGCAATTTGGATCCAGGCCGTTTACCGTCATAATGGAGTGCTGGAAAGCCGAGTTCACCGGGCTATTGGTTTGGGAGTTAAAACCCTGCGTCCAGGTAGGAAAAGGGGCACTGCCCGTATAGCCTTTCCAACCGTAAAAGTTCAAGCTGTCAAAGCCGGCATTCGGGCAACATCCCTGTTGAACAACCTGTCCCTGTAAAAAGCCGAAAGCTCCGGTAATAATCACCGAAGCTACGGACAGCAATAACCTGCGAAATATTTTCATTTACTATTATGTTTAAATGGAGCGTGCAAGGTAAATATTTGTTTTTGATTATGAAAACTTACTCTTTCAGGAAAACCGAGCCGATCTGCTGTTGGGACTTGCCGTCCTCGGAGCTGGTATATTTAATGAGCACCAGGTAGGTTCCTTGCGGGCACATCTCTCCGGTTTTGAAATTATGACCATCCCAGGAACCACCGTCCGTGAAAGCGCCAACTTTCTGGTTGGTGCGATCAAAGATCACCACTTCCACGTGTGATAGTTCGTAAGGGTATTTTTCATTCTTGATCACTCGGTACACGTCATTATTGCCATCACCGTTAGGGGTGAATGTATTCGGAATAAAGAACGCATTTACAAGGATGCGGATCTTGATCGAATCTTTTTCGATACGGCCGTTCTCTGCAGTTGCTATAAGTGTAATGGTATACTCGCCCGGGTTTTCGAAAATATGTACGGGGTTGAGTTCGGAGGTGGTGAAGGCACCGTCACCGAAGTTCCATTCGAGTGTTGACGCTTTATACTTGTTGGAGAAGGTCACTGCTACGGGAGCATAAACCTTTCCATCGGCTGAGGCCTGGGCCGAGAAGCTGATCTTGGCAAGGGGCATCTTGGCTCCGTTATTTTGCTGGTCATCCTGGTTCACGGGGTTGTTGTTCCCGTTATTGCCAGTTGCATTATCGTCCTTTTTAGGATTCTGATTGTTATTGGAAGGAGCATTTACATTGGGATTGTTATTCGAATGCTCATCCTTCTGAGGATCGGTTGTTTTGTTATTATTCGGAACCGGGTTATTATTTACAGTCTGGTTATTGTTGGGATTATTGTTTTGGACCTGTGTATCCTTGTTGGGATTGTCAACCGGTTTGTTCTTCGTATCGGTTAACGTGTTGGTATTACTTACTTTACTGTCGTGTTTAACGTTGTTATCCGTAACGGTATTTGAAGAGCTATTTTGGGTGCTTGAAGTACTTTTTACCGGGTTTACAGGATTGTTTTGAGCGGTTGTTTTATCCTGTACAGGGGGGGTAGAGGTATTGGTATTGAGCAGGAGAATGGTGCTTACGGTGATCACAGTTACTGCGGCAGTGCCGAGGACCAGCTTGCCGGCCAGGCTGCTAAAGAAAGAGCCTTTGCCCGGTTTGTTTATGCTGTGCTGTATCTTGTTCCACACCTTTGGATCGACCTCGGGGGAATAGTCCTCGAAGCTCGATCGGAACAGCTGTTCAATATTGTTGGGGCCTAATTCCATGACTTTAATAATTAAATGAATGTGTTTTCTACTTCAGTTTTTTTTTCACTGGTCAATAATTTCTGGAGGTATACTCTTGCGCGTGAATATTGCGATTTAGAGGTTCCCTCGGATATATTCAGTATCTCTGCGATCTCTT
>DATDFI010000599.1:0-3530 GCA_036522695.1 Bacteroidia bacterium
ATACACCACATCAATACCGGGATAAAGATCCTGGTAAGTGAGTTTTTGATACCCGCGAATATTGGTTTCGGTCACTTCCCTGCCATCACGATGAAACGAGTAATTGAAATAATCGGGGGCAATATTTTCAGCGATGACGTGCGCGTTGGGGTTGGAGTTTTCCCAGCGGTAGCTCACGATATCGGTTTTGAGTGCGGCTGCATGTTCTTCTTTTTCCTTTTCCAAAAATTCCTTTTCACTACCGAACTTTTCCTGCTCGTGCTCCCTTACTTGTTTGGGGCTTTTTTGTACAAAGCTGAAGGTGACACCGCCCGGGGTGAAAAAAATGCGGGTTGAAGAAGCATCGTAAGCGTACAGCACCTGCGAAGAATAACCGGAGGGTGCATGGGTGTAAAACTGCCCGTGGTTTTCAATAAATGCTTTGGAGCTTCCGTCCCAGTCGGCCGACCAGGTTGAATTTCCTTCACCGGCAAAAGCGGGCAGGGTCAAAAACGAAAGACAGAAAAGGGTACGGCAGATTTGCTTTTTCATGTTCGGCAATGATTTAATGGATGAAGCTGGTTTTTAAAGCCGGTCAAAATTAACCCTGCAGGTGATGGTCACAAGTGAAAATTTTGCTTATTATTGGTAATCTGATCAGATATAATATTTATAGGTATAGCTATATATACTTATTTTATTATTGGTAGTCTGATTTATATCCATGAAAGCCTCTTCCGAACTCCATGAGCTGATCCGTGGCATGAACATGTCGGAAAAGCGCTATTTCAAGATCTATTCCTCGCGGCACATCATTGGCGAACGTAACAATTACATGCGCCTGTTCGATGCCATCGCCCGGCAGGAGGTATATGCCGAAGCGGAGATCAAAAAGCAATTCACGGGAGAAACCTTTATCCGTCACCTCCCCTCCGAAAAGCACTACCTGTACCGGCAGGTGCTCGACAGCCTGAATGCATTTAACCGGGAGAAAACATTCCTGTCGCGGTACTCCAACATTCTTATTTCGGTCGAGATCCTGTACAACCGCGGCCTGTTCGCGCAGTGCCATCGCCTCATCCGCAAGGCAAAAAAAGAAGCCTACAGCCTCGAGAAATTCTCCATGCTTTTGCTGCTGCTACGGTGGGAAACACTCATCCACATCAAGAACGAGGATGAACTCAACCTGAATAAAAGCATAGCAGAAGAACTTCGCATACTCGAAATGATGCGCATACAATATGTTTTGATGCAGGTGGCCTTCAACGTGCAGGTGCATATCGACAGGAACAACATCACTCCTTCATTCATCCGCAAAAGCGAAAAGGAACTTAAACGCAACCTGCCCGCAAACTCCACCGTGGATAGTTTTTGGGCACGGTATTATTACCATTCCACATTGGGCCTTATCGCTTCGGTGCAGAAAAAGCAAATGCTGCGTTACCATTCGTACAAAGAGATCAAACGCCTGATGGATACGGCCCCGCAATTCATCATCGACCTGCCCTGGATCTATCACCTGAATTCAAATAACCTGGTGAACGTGATGCTGCAACTGAAAAAATACAGCGAGGTGGAATTGCTGATCCGCCAGCAGCGCGGTTTTGTGGACCATTACAAAATAAAACGCGCGGCCCTTTCGCGTATGATCTTCCTCAACACCTACGAGAGCGAACTCTTTCTCTGTTACAAAACCCATCGCCATGCCGATGCCGCGCGCATCGCGGCCACCATTGAGCCGGAAGTGAAAAAGATCGAAGCCGGCTTCAGCCCGGTGCTGTTCGACCTGGTGTTCTTCATGGCTGTGAGCGAATTGATGGTGCAGAATTATAAATCGGCCACACGCTGGCTCAACAGGATCCTGAATGCCGAACGCGTAACGGGTTTCAGGAAAGAATTGCAGGTGAATGCACGCCTGCTTTACCTTGCGGTGCTGTATGAATCGGGCGACCTGCTCCTCGAAAACCGCCTGCAGTCCACCAGGCGCTTCCTGCAGCGCGAAACACAGTTCAAAACACAAAAGGCGATTGCCGAAGTGATACGCTTGCTGGCAGCAGGTGATCCCGGCCACGCCCAGCTGGAAAAACACGTGGCATCCATACGGGCCGACTTCAAAAAACCGGGTGGAGAGTGGCTCAACAAGCAATTCGATTTTGCCGAGTGGATATTGCGCCAGGTACGTCTTGCCAAAGGCAGGCACGTACATCACTGAACCGCTACACGGGAAGCATTTTTGCCTTCAAAACACTTATTTTCCTATATTTGTAGTTTACCATTTTACCCCACATGCGTTTCGCAAAGTACCTGTTGGTATTCCTCCTGTTGGCTTCGCTGGGTGCATCCGCCCAACGTTGGAAACGCTATAAATACCGCTACGAATTATCCTGTGCTTTGGGCGCTACCGATTTTCTCGGTGACCTTGGCGGTGCCAACCGTATTGGCAGTCACGGCATCCCTAGTGTGCGCGACCTTGATTATGTACTGACACGCCCGGTGATCGCGGGCGGTTGCCGCTTCCTTACCTCTTACTATACTTCGGCAAAAGTGAACCTGAGTTACGGCATCCTGCGCGGGGATGATAAAGAAACGATGGAGCGCTTTCGCCACAACCGGAACCTCAATTTCAAGTCTCCTGTACTCGAGATCTCGGGCCAGTTCGAAGTGAATTATTCATTTGAGCGTGGGGGCCACCGCTATCATATCAAACGCGTAAAGGGTCGCAAAAATGCCGATAACCGTATTTATGCTTTTGCGGGAGTGGGCGCATTTTACTTCAACCCCAAGGGCCGTTATGTGAACGGTGCCTGGTATGCCCTTCGCCCTTTTCACACCGAGGGAGAAGGCCTGGTTCCGGGTCACAACAATTACAACCGTATAAGCATTTGTTTCCCTATCGGAATTGGTGGAAAATATTCACTTGACCGCAACTGGAGCATCGGCATGGAATTCGGCTTGCGCTACACACTTACCGATTACATCGATGATGTAAGTACGGTTTATGAGACCTCGGCTGTGACCACTGCCCTCAATAATCCCATTGCAACTTATTTCGCCAATCCTACCGTGAATGAATTGGGATCGTATGTTACGGCTGACGGCCAGCAGCGCGGAGACCCTACGCACAAGGATTCTTATATGTTCATCACCTTCAGCGTAAATTACAAAGTGTTTCGTGCCGGCTACCGGCCCAAAGCAAAATTCTGACGTGGCATGCGAACGCAATTGCTGACGTTTTTCCTTCTTATCCCGTTTTTATTTTTGAGTGCTGCGGCCGATGGGCATGCGCAGAAAAAGCATTTTAGAACCGGCAAGGAAAGACGTGCCCTGCGCAAAGCCCGTAATGCCACTTTGCATGGAGATTATGAGAAAGCACGCCAAAAATACCTCGAACTGGTAGAGATGGACTCGAGCAATTTTGAATACAATTACGAGCTCGGCATGAACTATTACTTCGGGTACGAGAGTGGGGACAAGACCATCAGATACCTCGAAGCAGCATTGCGCCATTCAAAAAAAGATACGGTTGGCGAATTGTTCTATTACCTGGCCGA
>DATDFI010000600.1:0-5179 GCA_036522695.1 Bacteroidia bacterium
ATCTATAATGAATCGAATAAGCTGAGCCCGCCCATCACTTCGCTCAATGATACTTCCAGGAGCAAATGGTTTGTAGTGAACAACCAAAAACCGAAGGACGAACTGCCCAAGCTCAAGAACGGGTACCAGATCATAAGCATCCTCGAAAAAGATCCCGAGGTGGAAGGCGTTTCTCCTTTCCTGGGTTCCCAGGCCATTTTTAAACTCGGTGTGGCGCAGGTGTCGGGCCGTGTGTCGGGAGTGGATATTGTAAAAGAGAATGTGCTGTTTAACGTGGAAAAAAATATGGTGCAGGGAACCATCATCAACCTGCAAACCATTCCCAATGGCATCATGCTCGGCAGCGGGCTTGCAGAACTGCTGGGCGCAAAAATGAACGACAACATGACGGTGATCTCACCGCAGGGGGTCCAGCTCGAAATGAAAGTGGTGGGGATCAACCGCAGCGGGCTCACCGAAGTGGATAAATCACGGGCCTACATCAACATTCGCAATGCGCAAAAATTATTGCAGGTGGATGGTTCTTATATCACCGATATCAATATCAAACTAAAAAATATCGACAAGGCGGAGGAGTTGGCAAAAAACTATGAACGCAAATTCGGCTACCGCGCACTCGACTGGAAAGAGGCTAATGCCAACATCTTCGGCATCTTCAAAATTCAAAACCTCATCACCTACCTCATCATCACTTCCATCCTCATTGTTTCCGGTTTCGGCATCTTTAATATTTTAATGATGATCATTTATGAAAAAATGGGCGACATTGCCATTTTAAAAGCCATCGGTTTCAAGGACCGCGACATACGGCAGATCTTCCTGACCGAGTCGCTCATCATCGGTTTTTTCGGAGGCATTTTGGGTTTGCTGCTCGGCTTCACGCTTCAAAAGATCATCGGCAACATAAAAATGGACATCAAAGGATTTGTGTCCATGGAATACCTGAAGTTCAATTCATCGCCTGCGTTCTTCATTTTCGCATATTTCTTCGGGCTCATCGTTACAGCTATTGCAGGATATATTCCCGCACGTAAAGCCAGCAAGGTGGATCCTATTGATATAATAAGGAGTAAATAGATGGTCAATAATATTCGAAGTTTACTTGTAAACCCCATTCGTAATTCGTCCAATTGGCTGTGAGCACTCCTATCATAGAAACCCGCAACCTCAACAAGTTCTTCCACGATCCCGTGGAGTTCCAGGCGCTGAAGAACATCAATCTTTCCATTCCGCAAGGGCAATTCGCTGCCATCATAGGCGCATCGGGAAGCGGCAAGTCAACCTTGCTTTACGTACTCACCACGCTCGACACAGATTACAAAGGACAAATTTTTTTCGAAGGGGAAGAGCTCAATAAACTCAGCAAGAACCGCCAGTCCGAAATAAGAAATGAGAAAATAGGTTTCGTGTTCCAGTTCCATTACCTGCTTCCCGAATTTACCGTGCTCGAAAATGTTTCCCTCCCCGCGCTAAAGTTCGGCAAGTACCCGGAGGAAGAAATCCGTGAGCGGGCATTGCAGAAACTGGATATGCTGGGAATGAAGGACCAGGCGCTCAAAAAGGCGAATAAACTTTCGGGCGGCCAGCAGCAGCGCGTGGCCATTGCGCGGGCACTCATCAATAATCCCAAGATCATTTTCGGTGACGAGCCCACCGGCAACCTCGATTCGAAAAATACGGAAACGGTTTACGAGATCTTTAAAGAGCTGAAAGAAAAATATAATCAAACCATCCTCATCGTTACGCATGACAATAACCTCGCTGCAAAAACCGATCGCATTATTACTTTGCACGATGGAGAAATTGTGAGTCAATAGAAAAGGTCATTGGGTGGTCATGCGGTAATCTTTAGGTAATTATCACATCGTCATCAGAGGTCCAGGCAACCTTTTTCCAATTCTGGCGATCCTACTATATGCAATAAATGATCACTTAATGACTACTTAACCGCAACTTCATTCCCCTTCTTTCCATGGGCGCTGTCCTCTTCATTTCACTCGGCCTCACCATCCTTTTCAGCATCCCGCTCATCACGGCCTCTTTTGCCAAACGCATGGGCCGTTCGCCTGTAAAATGGTTTTTGATCGGTACCCTGCTCCCGGTCATCGCAGTATTCATTCTCTTCTTCCTGCCGGACCTGTCGGAAAAGGACAACAACGGCTAGTCCCTGGTAAAACTCCGCAGCGTTTACCTGTCACTCCTTTTAAGAATAGTTTCAGCATCGGAAAACCCGATCGTCACCTTCTCTCCCTTTTCCCCGCATGCAGGTTCAAACAGGAAAAAGGAGAAGGATCGGAAGAATTGGCAATATTCGTGGTATTTGTAATTGGTGATCTTAAAAGCGAATACCAATAACGAGCACATCATCCGTTTGCTGGTTCTCGCCTTTCCATTTCTCGAAGATCTCGTCCAGGTATTTTCCCTGGTCCTTCATGTTCATGTGTTGTATGCGCTTAAGCTCATCGCGGAACTGCTTCACCATGAATTTTTTTCCATTGGGCCCACCGAACTGGTCCTGGTAGCCATCCGTGAAAATATAGAAGGTATCATTGGGCTTCACGGGGATAAGATGGTCCGTAAACCGCTTTTCAAATTCATATTGGAAACTTCCTATCGGTAATTTATTTCCCGAAACCTCTTTTAAGGCACCGTCACGGAACAAATAAAGTGTACGTTTCGCTCCTGAAAATGCGATCTCGTTCTTCCTTTTATCGTAACGGCAAAGCGCCACATCCATTCCGTCATGTGTATTGCCCACACCATGCTGCTGCAGGGTTTGCAATAATTTTTTATCCAGCTGGTGCAAAATATCGGCCGGGCTGCTCATATCGGCAATGTTCACGATCTGGTTGAGCAGCGAATTACCGATCACGGTCATCAACGCGCCCGGCACACCATGCCCTGTGCAATCCACCGCTGCAATGTGCACTTCATTGCCCTGCTCGGCAAACCAGTAAAAATCACCGCACACAATATCCTTCGATTTGTACAAAATAAAATGCTGCGGGAAAGTCTTGGTAATAAGATCGCGTGACGGTAAGATCGCCTCCTGTATCCTGCGCGCGTAGTTGATGCTGTCGCGTATCTCATCGTACGCTTCTTCCAGCTTCTCGCTTTTTTCTATCACTTCACGCGTACGCTCCCGCACCTTCTCCTCCATATTCTCCGAGTACGTACGCAAACTGTTGCGCATGTTAATGAGCGCCTGCCCCAACTGGTCCTGCTCACTCAGCAAACTGAAATCAGCGGAAAAATTCCCCTTCCGGATCGCATCGGCAAAGCCGGAGGTCTTCTCAAAATTTTCCGACAGGGCGTTCACCGATGACACCATGGAGCCGATCACATCGGGAGTTACCTTCAATTGTTCCTTGGGGATCTCCCCACGTCCTAATTTCTGTACGATGCGTTTCATCTCCAGCACGGGCCTCCGTATCGAAGTGGAAATAAAAAGCGCGGCCAACACCACGGCAAGGAATAAACCGAGCGAAAAACCGAATACAGTGGTCATCAGCTTATTCGAAGAAGCCACCACTTCATTCTTCATCTGCTCCGCTTCCGCACGGTTCTCACTGATCACGCGGTCAAGGCTCTTTTTGATATCATCGGTCATAGGAAGCACATCTTCCTCTATGATCTGCTCGGCCTGGAACTTGAGTTTCGGGTTTTCATAATCGTCAAAATTCGCGAGCTTCAGCATGATCATCTGCTCGAAGGCCACCAGGTCCTCGAACCGCTTGAAAATGTTTTTAAGACTGTCCTGGTCCGATCTTTTCCCGAGTTGGTTCACACGTTGTGAAAGGTCCTCTTTGGCCGCAGGATAACGTTTGCTCAATAATTTGATGAGCGCTTGCTTATCTTCCTCGCTTACCTGGAGGTAAACCCAGTTAGTGGAGTACATTTTTGATTCGGTCACCAAAAGATTGAATTGCTCCAGCGCACCAACATAAGGGTTGATCTCGTTGGTCATGCGCGTGACCGTACGGTTGTTATTATTAATGATGATGTAACTGATCACCGCATGCGAAAGGGCAATGATCACCAATACGAGGAACCCGATATTGATCTTCCGGAAGCCGGTATTCACAAAATTGAGCATACAGGAAAGCCAAAGTAGCAATTATTCGTATAAGGCCAAGGCCCATTCGTCTAAACCCGGTGCAACAAATGGGATTTTGATTACTTTTATCTTCATTCAAAACGGCTTATGCCCATAAAGCTGCGTATTCTTCTCCCGGTCCTGCTTCTCTTCGGTGTTTTTACCGCAAGAGCCCAGGACACCCTTCACAGGGATACACTCGATTATTACGACATGTCGCTGGAGCAGTTGCAGAATTTAAAAGCGCATGGCGTGCCGAGTGAATTGGAAAAGCTCATCGACCAGCTTATCTCGGTGGCTTCAAAAAAGCCGCTCTCCACACGCGAATCACCAAGTATCATTTCACTTATTACCGAGGAAGAGATTAAAAATTCGGGAGCACGCGATCTCATTGATGTATTGCGCCTTGTCCCGGGAATGGATTTCGGTGTGGATGTGGAAGGTGTGGTGGGCCTGGGCATGCGAGGCAACTGGGTACACGAAGGAAAAGTATTGCTCCTGCTCGATGGACAGGAGATGAACGAGATCATGTTCGCCACCACCCAGTTCGGCAATCATTTTCCTGTTGAGCAAATCAAAAAGATAGAGATCATTCGCGGCCCCGGCTCCGCTATTTACGGGGGATTTGCCGAATATGGAGTGATCAACATTATCACCAAAAGCGGCAGCGACCTCAATGGCATTTCCGTTTCGGGAACGTATGGACAGATGCAGGGCGATTATGCGAGAAGGAACATCAACCTCATGGCCGGGCAAAAGATCAATGATTTTGAATACAGCCTCAGCGGTTTCGTAGGGCAGGGCAATCGCAGCGATCAAACGTACACTGATTTTTATGGCAACAGTTATAATATGGCGGGTAATTCCGCACTCAATCCTATGATGATGAATATCGGGATGGGATACAAAGGCCTTAGCTTCCGCGGCATTGCCGATCTATATAATATCTCGGTGCGCGATGCCTACGATGTGATAAAGCCAAGCCCCTACCGCCAGGATTTCGATTCTTACTTCGGGGAGTTGAAATATGTGAAAAAATTCAGCGACCGTTTTACACTCACCCCACGCCTCAATTATAAAAAA
>DATDFI010000601.1:0-4364 GCA_036522695.1 Bacteroidia bacterium
CCAATCCTGGTCTTGTGCTGCTCGATGGTCCGGTGGTGAAGGCGATGTGGCCGGCCAGCGCTTTGCCATCGTATACCGAAGTGAAAGAAAAATATTTTAAAAAATAGGGGCTGAAGGGCTATGATAAAATTCATACTGAAACGGTTGTTCTATGGTATTCTGGTGATGTTCGGAGTAACAACCGTGGTGTTCTTCCTCTTCAATGTGCTGCCCGGTGACCCTGCGCGCATCCTGCTGGGTAACCATGCCGAGCAATCGCAGATCGATGAGATCAACCGCGATCTTGGCCGCGACAAGCCCATCGCCACGCAATACATGATGTACCTCAATGATCTTTCGCCCGTTTCCGTTCACGATGTGGTGGACCCCGATCATTATCTTTTTCTCAATAAGAAAAAATACACGGGCGTGGTGCTCTTCAATATTTCTTCCACCAAGGCCATCGTGTTGAAATATCCTTACCTGCGCAGGTCCTGGTTCACCAAGCGGAAAGTTTCGGAGATCATCATGGATAAATTACCCAAGACCGCGATACTTGCCGTAGCGTCCATCGTTCTCGCTTCCATACTCGGCATCATTTTCGGGATCTTTGCAGCGGTATATAAAAATTCGGTGTTCGACAGGAGTTCGCTGGTGTTCGCGGTGCTCGGGATGGCGGGGCCATCGTTTTTCGTGGGGATCATCATCGCGATGATGCTCGGCTATTTCTGGAGCAAGGAATTCCCCTTCCCCGTTTTGCTGCTGGCGATCTGGGGAGTGCTTACGCTGGTATTTGCCATGAGGGAAAGCTTAAAGCGAAGGCGCGATTACGATGAGGCTGTGCCAAAAACTATGGGCGGGTTAGAGAGAAGTAAGATAAGGTACAGCCAAAAATATTTTTTTGGAGTGATACTTCCTTCGGCATGGAAGGCGCTCACCTGGGCTTCGCTGGTTTGGTTCATTATTTATGCGTTACATCGTTTCTTCGGTTTACCCTTCCCGCTTATCGATTCTTATCTCTCGTTGCCCGGGACCGGGCTGAACAACCAGGGAAGCATTTTTGAATACGATGACTTCGGAAATGAGAAACTCGTGCTTAAAAATCTTGTGCTGCCTTCGCTCACGCTGGGCATACGCCCGCTCGCCATTGTGCTGCAGCTCACGCGCAGTTCCCTGCTCGAAGTGTTGTCGCATGATTACATCCGAACCGCGCGCGCAAAAGGACTTTCATTCATTGTTATTGTTCTTAAACATGCATTAAAGAATGCATTGAACCCGGTGATCACGGCTATTTCGGGCTGGTTCGCAGGATTGATGGCAGGTGCGGTGTTCGTGGAAGAGATATTCAACTGGAAAGGGTTGGGCAGCGAAGTGGTGGCTGCGCTCTTTAAAATGGACCTGCCCGTGCTGATGGGTTGTGTGCTGGTGTCGGGCTTGATATTCGTGGTGATCAATATTTTCGTTGACATTGTATACGGGTTCCTCGACCCCCGTGTACGTTTACAATAATCTCCAATGAGAACCAGGATCGTTACCGGCAATTGGAAAATGAATAGGTCGCTCGCTGAAGGCGAGTCGCTGGTAAGGGATATCCGTTCCCAGCTTAAGGGGCCGAAATGCGAGGTGATCATCGCCCCTCCTTTCATTCATCTCGCATCTGCGAAAAAGTGGCTGGAAGGCTCCGGCATAAAACTCGCTGCTCAGAATTGCTGCAGTGAAAATGATGGAGCATACACCGGTGAGGTATCCGCTAAGATGATAAAGGATTGCGGGGCGGAATACGTGATCATCGGGCACTCCGAAAGGAGGAAATATTACCACGAAACGAATGCCTTGTTGTTGAAAAAAACAGAGCGTGCGCTGGAGAATGAGCTGAAAGTGATCTATTGCGTAGGCGAAACATTAACGGAGCGTGAATCCAAATTCCATTTTGATGCGGTGCAGCAGCAGGTACAGGATATGTATTTTTTATTAAGGGGGGACCAACTGGAAAATATCATCATTGCCTACGAACCGGTGTGGGCCATTGGTACGGGCAAGACCGCCAGCCCTGCGCAGGCCCAGGAAATGCACGCCTACATCCGCTCGCTTGTTGAACAAAAGAAAGGAAAAGCAGTGGCCGATGCCCTTCGTATTTTATACGGTGGCAGTTGCACGGCCGATAATGCTCCCGAACTTTTCGGGCAAGCCGATGTGGACGGTGGCCTTATTGGGGGAGCCTCTTTAAAGGCTGCTGATTTTGTAAAGATCGTTCAGGCTGCGGGTTGAGTTCCCGCGATATTTTCATTACTCAAACCATTTAACCGATCCACCATTTGTCCGATCACCACCTCGAATTCACTTTTTCTCTTTCTCCCCGCGATCCTTTTGCGGACATACTCACAGCCGAACTTGCCGAAGCGGGTTTTGAAATGTTTGTCGAGACCCCTGAGGGCATCAAAGCTTATCTTTCTTCCGGCCTGGATGCTGAAAATATTCTCGATGGCATTTTAATTCTCAAGGATCCTTCTCTTTGGCATTCATTAAAGATCGAACGGATCGAAAAGCAGAATTGGAACGAGGAGTGGGAAAAGAATTTTCCGGTGGTGGAGATAGGAGAGCAGCTATTGATCCGGGCACCGTTTCACGAACCGGGGCGTAACAAATACTGCTACGAGATCGTCATAGAACCGAAGATGTCGTTCGGCACGGGCCACCACGATACCACTTTTTTGATGGCGCAACAACTTTTGGAGCTTGACGTACAAGGCAAACGTGTGCTGGATATGGGATGCGGCACAGGTATCCTTGGCATTCTTGCAGCTAAAAAAGGCGCAGCATCAGTTGTGGCGATCGATATTGAAGAGTGGGCTTATGAGAATGCAAAGGAGAATGCCGAGCGCAATGCAATTTTTAACATATCTGTTGAAAAAGGAGATGTAAATCTTTTGGCAGGGCGCCCATTTCAACTTATTTTAGCTAACATCAACAAGAATGTGCTTTTGAATGACCTCGGGGCTTATTCGAATCGCCTGGAAGCAAAGGGTGAATTGCTTTTAAGCGGATTTTTCGAGAGTGATGCCGGGGAATTGGCCGCAGCTGCGGGGGCACAGGGTTTGATATGCAGAGAGCAAAAGGCCCGCAACGGGTGGGCGATGATGTACTTTACTAAACCAGGACTATGAACCGTTCGACCAGGATCCTTTTTATTTCCTTTTTTATTTTTTATGCCTTCACTTCACGCGCGCAAAACACCCTCAAAAGTTTTACGCCCGATTCGCTGAAGTTCATCGATGAACTTTCCGGCTTTTTTGATAACGCCAATAAGAAGGAAGGAAAAGATTTCATCGAGGACCAGTTCAAAAAAACATGCTGGCTGGTGCCGGGCAAATGGACCGGTGCACGAAGGACCTTCGTTTATAACACCTGCAACGAATTACTGAACCGCAGGTTCCGTCCTTATCCCGAATTTCAGAATTTTTTACTGGCGCTCATGAATTTTTACAAGAGCGGGTTAAGCGACCAGGTTTGGAACGACTGGCAGAATTCGATGGAAAAACTGGTGTCGAAATCGAAAAGCAACAATAAGGAAGTTTCCGGCTATCTCGAAGCTTCCATGCTCCTGTTCGAAGGCAGTATTTTCTTTCGTTCCAATGCGTTGACCTGGTCGGCCAGCAGCGGGGATTACGTGATCTCGTATGACAGTCTTCCGAAGGTCACCTTCAAAAGCACGGACATCATTTGCGCGGTGAAAGGCGATACGGCCTCTATCTTCAATACGCAGGGCGTTTATTATCCCACGCGCGACAAATGGGTAGGTAAAGGCGGCAAGGTGACCTGGGCGCGAACGGGCGTTGATGAGAATACCATTTACGCTGAAGTGAAAAATTACAACCTGAAACTTTCCAAGCAGGGATATGATGCCGATTCCGTTGTTTTTTACAATAAGATCTATTTTCCTAAACCCATTATCGGGAAGTTGACGGATAAAGCGGTACCGGATGCAACACCTTCCAATTCCAGTTACCCGAGGTTCGAATCATACAGCAAGCGTTTCCAGATCAGCGGCATTGCGGGCCCTAATATTAATTATGACGGTGGTTTCTCCATGAGCGGAAGCCGTTTCATCGGTTCGGGCAGCAAGGGCCAGGATGCACTTATTACGGTAAAACGCAACGGGAAAGATTTTCTTGTGGCTGCCTCCAAATCATTTACGTTCAAGAAGGACAAGATCTTCGCGGAGGAGTCGAAGATCAAAATGTATCTTGACACTGACACCATTTACCATCCCGGTCTGCAATTCAGCCTTAACATCGATAAAAAAGAATTGAACCTGGTCCGCACCCAGGAAGGGATCGCCAAAACTCCCTATTTCAATTCATTTCACATGGTGGATATGTATATAG
>DATDFI010000602.1:0-3117 GCA_036522695.1 Bacteroidia bacterium
ACATTAAAACTGCGCCAAATTGAAGTAATGATCTTTTCATAAGTGTTATTGTATAATGAGTTTGCCGGTATGCACCGCTTGTCCCTTGTCAAAAATGGAAATGAAATAAATGCCGGAAGGAAGATCGTTCCGCTGGAGCGAATAGCTGTCACCGCCCAGTTTTTCTTCACGCAATAATTTTCCGTTCACATCAAAAAGCCGGAGCGAGGGTTCCTGGAGCCCTTTAGCTGAGCGGAATGTTACGGTTGAAGACACGCTCATCGGGTTAGGAAAAACAGAAACCGAAATATTTTCGTTGATATCGTTTATACCAAGAGGGGGAAGAGGAGTGTATTCCCACAGGTCACGCTTGCTTCCGCTCACATCTTTACCGGTGCCGCAGTAGCCACGGTTACCGATGCTGAATGCCACAGCCGACCTGCGCGCCCCACCACCGAAATCGGCACGCTGCACCCACAGGTTGTAGGTGGTGCTGTATTCCCAAAGTTCAGCCTTGTATCCTCCATCCGTTCCGCACACCACAAAACCTTCCGTTCCTATGCTGAAAGTGGAAGCGGAATAGCGCGGGGAGCTTGGCAGGCTGTTTATCTGGGTCCAGGAATTTGTAAAAGGATTGTATTTCCAGAAGTCGGTGCGCATCACATTATAGTCAACACCAAGGCCCACGTAAGCATTATTTCCGCTGGTGAATGAACAGAGCCCGTAACGCTGGCCACCCGGGTAAGATGCTTTTTGCGCCCATGAATTGGTGCCGGGATCATATTCCCATAATTCATCGAGGTATTGATTAGGGCCCTGCTTTCCGCAGCAAACGTATCCTTTACCGTTCACCGAGAACCCCGTGGCATAGTATACGCCAAAACCTGATCCGCCCGGGTAGGCTGCTTTTTGCGTCCACACATTTGTTGCCGGGTTATATTCCCAAAAATCGCTGAGCGGGTTGCCGAGCTGCGCATCGTTGCTGTTGTCACCGGTGCCTACATATCCCTTTGTCCCGATGGTGAAAGCAATGGCATCGCGCCTTCCTCCATTGGGTAGCGCGGCTTTTTGCGTCCAGGAGTCGGACCCCGGATCATATTCCCACCAGTCGCTGCGCACCACAACGCCCGAATCGTGGCCGAATCCCACATACCCCCTGTTGCCTATGCTGATGCCTATGGCGCGCTCGCGCTTACTGCCGTCAAAACCGTTTTCTTTCACCCAGTTGTTGGCTTGCGCAAATACACTCGCAGGAAGCGTAAGCGAAAACAAAATCAGAATGAATGTCCTGTAAAAGTGTTTCATGTTCATTGTACGATTAATTTCCCGGCAGCAATGAGCTCGCACGGGGAAGAACGATAGATGTTATATAGATAGGTGCCGCGGTCAAGGCCACCTCTTTCAAAATAAAATCCCGGTCCGTTGAATTCAGCCTTTCTTACACGACATCCTTTCATATCAAAAAGTTGCAGATCGAGTCCTTCAGAGAAATTTAATTCATCGCTTTTAATGCTGAACATGGCCCCGCTCATCACAGGGTTCGGAAAAACATTTACATAAAATCTTTCTTTCACCTCTTCACTCACATCCGTAAGATTACCATAATTCCAGAAGTCATTGTAATTGATGCCGCTGGTGCCAAGCCCTGTATAAGCGCGCGGGCCAATGGTAAATGAGCTCATGTACCTGCGTGCCGCCCCGGGAAAATCCTGTACTTGTGTCCAGGTATCGAGCGAGGGATCGTACCTCCAGCAATCCTGGTAACAATTCCCGCTCTGTGCATCCGAACCTGAAACAATGTAGCCGAAACCGTTTAATACAAAACCGCAGGCTTCCATGCGGGGAACAGGAGGAACGCTGGCTTTCATCGTCCAGGTATCGTTTGCCGGGTCGTATTCGTAAAAATCACTCGTGGGCCCACCATCGTCACCGGTGCCGAGGTAGCCTTTGGAGCCAATGCCGAAGCCTACGGCAGAGGTTCTTCTTGTGCCGGGGAAACTCATTTTTTGAGTCCACATATTGAGAGAAGGATCGTATTCCCAGAAATCGCGGTGATCATTACTTCCATCAAAACCGGTACCCACATATCCTTTGGTGCCAATGGTCATTCCCACCGCACCGCGCCTGATACTGCCCGGCATGCTCGCTTTTTGTGTCCAGGTGTTGGTAAGGGGATCGTACTCGAAAAGATCGTTATGTGTGATGTTATTCGCATCGCGCCCGAACCCCACGTAACCTTTTGCCCCGATGGAAAATGCCGAGCAGTGCATGCGTTGTCCTCCCGGGAAAGATGCTTTTTGCGTCCAGCTGTTCGAACCGGGGTCGTATTCCCACCAGTCGTCATACAGAATATCCACTATGGCATTGATGTGGCCAAGGCCCATGTAGCCGCGATTGCCGATGTTGATGCCCACCGCGCGGTGCCTGGCCGTGCCCCCGAAATTTTCAAGTTGCGTCCAGCCCGCATACTGTCCCATTGCAGGAAAGGAAAAGAAAAAAATGAAAGCAAAAAGCAGGGGGCGTACAGTTGCGATCATCCAAGCGTGTTTAATCCAAGTATTAACCGGGGATTAACAAAAATATAAAAATCGGGATGAGAAGGGAAATTATTATCAGCTTTTTTCGGTGCTCCAGGCCTCTGCCTTTTGAAGGAAAAGCGCACTGGCCTTTCCCCAAACCGTGTTGAACAGGCCGGACCTGCGGTACGCTTCAAGATGATTTTCGCTTTCCCAATGGCTGAGGGTAAAGAATACGTTCGGGTGCTTGATGTCGCGCAGCAGCTCGAGGTGAGAGCAGCCTTCGAAATCACGGATCTTCTCTTTGGATGAATTGAAAAGTTCGAGAAAATCATTTTCTTTTCCCGGCCTGAAGGTCATTTTTACGAAGCGTATTATCATTCGAATTGTATGGTGATCATTTCATTCAATTGCACATTCTCACTTTTTGCGAGGAAACCCTGGTTCTGCGCGATCTCGAGGTAGCCGGCCGAGTTGAAAAGCGCCAGTACCTCGCCCGGTGGGACCTCATTGTAATTACGGCTGAAACTATTGAGTGTGAGATGCCGGAAATAGATCGTGAAAGGCCTTCCTTTTCCCACCTCCCTGAAAAGTTGATGCGAAATATTGAAAACGATATTAT
>DATDFI010000603.1:0-3962 GCA_036522695.1 Bacteroidia bacterium
GGCGATTCACCGTTCATCACCCCTACGGATGTTTGTCTTTTGATGTTGTATAAAGGAGGGGTGGAATGGGAACAGCACTGGGTATACTCCGATAAATGGGTGAGCGCTTATACATTGTACAACGGGAACCTCGTGATCACAGATAAAAAAACTTTCCAGAAGCAAACCAAGCCCAAAGAAAAGGATCCCGATAATCCTGATCAGCAGAATGAGAATAACGGTGATGGGAACGGGGATGGAGGTAAGTAAATTTTCCTGTTTCGATACGGTTTCCTGGTTTTAGAAATATGAGAACCCAACTTTCTGTCTTATTCATTCTCATGCTGGCATTTAAATTGAATGCCCAGCACAATGTAAAGTTCACCGGCATTGCGTTAAAGGGCGATAGTGTTTTAAGCTGGACCGTGACCAATGTACCCGAGGATCCTTTTATTTACATTATTCAGCAGTATCGCTGGAATAGCTGGGTGGATCTTGATACCATTTACACTCTT
Source organism: Bacteroidia bacterium (assembly GCA_036522695.1). Taxonomy (GTDB): domain Bacteria; phylum Bacteroidota; class Bacteroidia; order JADZBD01; family JADZBD01; genus DATDFI01. Next base: position 495 of record DATDFI010000603.1, read on the forward strand.
TTAAAAACGGATACTGTGTTCCGGTCACGTATCAAACGCTATGAGATCACGGGAGAGAATAAATTTCGTGTGAGGGCCGTTGGAAATACCATGCTCATCTACTCGAAGGCGCTAACGTTCAATAGTAACAGGCCTTCGTCTAAAAATATCGAGGGCCGTTACAATAAAAAATCACCAACGATTCAATTCGGGCGGGAAGAACTTTACCGGATTTACGATAAAAATGGAAAAATGTTGAAGCAGGGTTACGCCAGGGAAGTTAGTGTGGGGGAGTTACCCAAAGATGTTTACTACATTAATTACGGTGAAAGAACGGGTGAGTTCATAATTTACTAAAAGCAGGCCTTGCCTAAGGCCTGCTTTTTTATTTCACTTCACCTATTCTCCGCCCAAAGGCAATACCACTTTTTTGAATTCCAGTATTTCGCCCGTGCTTCCATTTTGGAATTTCAACAGTACTACCTGGTCATTGGCCATGCTCACGTGCCAGTTATTATTTAGCTCTGCCAGCGTGGTTCCCCATTTGAAAACGAACATCAGCGTATTCGGGTTGTCGGCCGCGGCATATTTCCATTCTCCCTTTTCTCCGCCCATGTCGGCATAAGCTTTCACCGTGCCGTCCTGGAAAAATTTGAACGTGAAATTTTTAAAATCTCCCGTATGATCTTTATGGCCGATCGAAAACCGCTCGATCTCCCACGCACCCTTCACCAGCAGTTCGGGGATCGCGGTCGGCATCTTGCGCATATTCTGTTCCTGCACCTGACCCGTCACACTGTTCATCTCCTCTTTCTTACATGCAGTAAAAAAGGAAGCCAGTGCGAGCGTAATGGTAAAACATTTTATCCTGTTCATGTACTTGCTCCTTTCTTTTCACGTAAAATTAATACGACAGGAAGAAAGGGAAGGGCGAAATCGTTAAGGCGGCCTCGCCCTGTTTTAACAAGGGTAATTGAATAGCCCGGTTTTAAAATGAGATGGCGTTATAAGGAGGGTCCCTGGTCCAGCGGAAGCGATCTCAGCCAGGCGATCGCCTTCTGTTTGTCCGTGAAGGCTTTGAATGGAAATGGAGGTGAGGTGAAATTACTATAGAAATTCATCGCCATCATGTAAATGGAATTATCTACTAATACTGCAGTGCCGCGGGCAAGAGTTATCTCCTTGCGGTCGGTGGTAAGTCTTTTTCCCTCGGGGGTAACATTCACATTTGCTTTGACTTCCGATAGAACCACGTAGGGTTTATAACCCGCCAGTTCTTCAGCCACGCGGGTGAGTTCCTTTATCTCCGGGAATCCCAGGTCCACCTCCTTTTCGAAAATGATGTGTACGATAGGATACTCGAATGTTATTGAAGCGTAAGGTAAAACGGCTTTTTGCATATTGTCTTTGACAAGCATCATAAAACTATTTTTATAATGATTTGCCGGAATAGAGATGAAACAGAAATATACCGGTGCAAAAATAATGCGTGGTCTTTTTTAAATCCGGGGTTTATATACCACAAGCAGGTTTTTTTTTAAACAATATTTTTTTTCGTTGGGAAAAATATTCCCCAAAAGAGTTTTTTTTGCAGGTCATAGGAATTGAGTGATCCACTTTTTTGCTTCTGCTTCGCTTTTAAATATCCCGATCGGTGTGGTACTCCCGGGAATGTTCAAAGACGCGGCAACCATTTTTCCCATTGGAGAAGCCGATACCACAGCGATGGCCTTGTAGGCTTTTACCCGTTCACTTATGATGCGTTCGCGAAAAGATTTCGGGATGGGATTAAAACAGGTGAGGTCCTGCAATATGCAAACCTGCTTGTCTTTGGTGAGTTCTTTTAATAACCGGAGATGTTGTATAAAACCGTTTTCGGTTATAGTCACCTGCCTTGCGCAAAAAACAAGGAACCCATTCTCATCAAGCCAAAAATCCCCGAGCGGGCCTTTGATGATGTCCGCATTTTTGGGCGGTTTTACCGTCCCGTAATTAGGTTTCACCTGTTCTGCCTTGCAATTCATGTACCAATTGAAGGGCAGAAATGACGCGGAAAAAAATTCTATATTTACTATCCTGAATTTAAAAAAAATAAACATGAGCGCTGCAATAAAAACCGGAACGGATATAAAAAGGCTGAGGAATTACGCATTTGGGAAATGGGTAGAAGGGGAGGGCGATGGCCAGGTGCTGTACAACGCGATCACCGGTGATGCCATTGCAAACGCTTCCAGCAAGGGGCTTGATTTTGCGAAGATGTGTGAATACGCACGCAAAACAGGCGGACCGAAGTTGAGGAAAATGACCTTCCATGAGCGTGGCCGTATGCTCAAAGCCCTGGCCATGCACTTGTTGAGCAAGAAAGAGGAATTTTACCGCATTTCCTGGGCTACCGGTGCAACGCGCATCGATTCCTGGGTGGATATTGAAGGCGGCATCGGGAATTTATTTTCCTATGCAAGTTTGCGCAGGCAATTTCCCGATGAGACCTTTTGCCTCGAGGGCGATGTGGCGAAACTTTCCAAACAAAATACATTCATAGGTCATCACATCTGCGTTCCGCGCGAAGGTGTTGCGATCCATATCAATGCGTTCAACTTCCCGGTTTGGGGAATGCTGGAAAAGGTTGCTGTGAATTGGTTCGCTGGAGTTCCCGCAATCGTAAAACCTGCCACCATCACTTCTTTTCTCACCGAGGCGGTGGTAAAAGAGATCATCGCGAGCGGGATCGTTCCCGAGGGCGCATTGCAACTCATCTGCGGAAGCGCAAACGGTTTGCTCGATCACGTCATCAACCAGGATGTGGTCACCTTCACAGGTTCGGCTTCCACGGGTAAAATGCTGAAGTCGCACCCGCGCATACTGGAAGAATCCGTGCATTTCAATATGGAAGCTGATTCGCTCAACTGCTGCATACTTGGTACGGATGTGACCCCGGACCAGCCTGAATTCGATATTTTCATCAAAGAGGTGGTGCGCGAGATCACTACCAAGGCCGGGCAAAAATGTACAGCGGTGCGCAGGATGATCGTGCCCGAAAACCGGATCGAGGAAGTGCGGGCAGCACTTGGAAAGCGGTTGGCACAAACCATCATCGGTGATCCTAATGTTGAAGGGGTGCGCATGGGTGCTTTGGCCGGGCAAACACAACGCAAGGAAGTGATGGAGAAGGTAGAGCAACTTTCTAAGACCCAAAAGATCATTATCGGGGATTTCGAAAAATTTGAAGTGAAAGGCGCGGATAAAAACAAGGGAGCTTTTATGCCACCGGTTATTTTCCTGAATGAAGATCCTTTTAAAAATACCGACTGCCACGACATCGAGGCATTCGGCCCCGTTAGCACGTTGATGCCTTATAAAACAACGGAAGATGCGATCGCACTTTCCAAACTTGGGAAAGGCTCGCTGGTGAGTTCTATCGTTACTGCCGATGATCGCATTGCGAAGGAATATGTGATCGGTGCGGCCAGCATGCACGGAAGGATCCTG
>DATDFI010000604.1:0-14347 GCA_036522695.1 Bacteroidia bacterium
ATGATGGGGTATGGAATGAAAACGGTGCGAGCCTTATCATCGAAATAAGCCCGCCCTTTTATAAAACAAAATGGTTTTTGGCAATGTGCGGTATAATGGGTCTTGCAGGGGCATGGAATTATGTGCGTATGCGTGAGAAAAAGTTGAAAGCGGAGAAAAAAATACTCGAACAGAAAGTGGAGGAACGCACGGTGGAATTACGCATCGAAAAGGAAAAAGTGGTGGCCGCCCACCAGGACATCAAAGACAGTATCAATTACGCAAGGCGTATACAAAGCACCATTTTGCCGGGAGAGAAAGAATGGAAAAGTATTTTGCCGGATTCATTTGTACTGTACAAGCCTCGCGACATCGTGAGCGGGGATTTCTTTTGGCTGTTGAAAGAGAAAGACCTGGTGTTGGTGGCGGCTGCCGATTGTACGGGCCACGGTGTGCCGGGTGCATTCATGAGTATGATCGGTCACACGCAACTTAACGATATTGTAAAGCAGGAAGGCATTACCGATACCGCAGCGATATTGGATCGCTTGCACGTAAAGGTGAGCGCTGCCATGAAGCAGGATGCAGGCTCGGGTGCGCGTGACGGGATGGATATTGCTCTTGTGGCTTTTGATCCTATTAAGATGATGTTGCATTATTCGGGAGCCAACCGCCCGCTTTTGCTGGTGCGCGGGGGAGAGATCAAAGAATTCAAAGCCGATAAATTCCCGATCGGTGGCGGCAGTGATACTGGCGTACGCAATTTCAGCTCAAATAGAATAGAACTTTGTAAGGGCGATATCATCTATCTTTTCTCGGATGGTTTTGGCGACCAGTTCGGTGGGCCGAAGGGGAAGAAGTTCGGCACCAAGCAACTGAGGGAAATTTTACTGGAGATATCGGCAATAAGTATTTCCAGGCAAAAGGAAACATTGGAAGACCGCTTCAACGCCTGGAAAAGAGATGTAGAGCAGGTGGACGATGTGCTTGTTATTGGATTCAGGGTCTGAATTATTGTACTGCGGAATGGAGTTGTGGTTGCCCGTGCGTGCCGGAAATGGCGCTTGTTTACCGGGAGAGTTGATGGAGGATAGGCATTGGTCAATTTTGTTTGTGATTTGCAGAGGATGAAGATTTTGTCCAATGATTTTTTTTACATTGGCCCTGCTTATGGCCGCCCACCCCCTTATTAAGGAAAGAACCATCACGATCAAGGAAGCCGATATCACCTTGCGTTCTGACGGCATCATCAGCATACTGTACAAGGAAGGAACGGTGATCGATCTGGATGTGCAAAAGCGGGTGCTGGATGTTTTCATTGAACTGACAGGTAATGTAAAGCGCCCCATGTTATTCGAAGCGCTGGATCAATGCTCGGTCACTAAAGAAGCACGGGATAATGCGGTGAAGATGGAAGATAAGGTTCCCGCCTCGGCTTATGCGGTGGTGGCTCAATCGCTGGCTTATAAACTTATCGCTAATTTTTACCTCCGGGTAAATAAACCCAGGTCTCCTTACCGGGTATTCAATAATAAGGATGAGGCTATGGATTGGCTAAGGCTCTTCCTGTAAAAATTATCCCAACCTGGCAACCCTTGGTACCGGCAGGAGGTCATTTACAATGAAGGCTAAAGGAATTGCGTTATGCATTTCATCTTACTTGTGTTCCTGGCCTCTTCCTGCACAAGGGATAAAGGCACCGGCTTCCAATAGCGGAACAATACGAAAACAAGGGCCTACCATGTATCAATACGGGACGCATGTCCTGGTTGACCCCAAAGGAAATACCATTTATGCACTTACCTCATCATCCATAAACCTTGATAATTATGTGAACATGCCGGTGATCGTAAGAGGAACGATCGTTATCCAGCAGGGGGCCCTGGAAGGCGGGCCGGCTTGCGTGGAGGTGACGGCCGTTCATTGAATATTTGGATAGTGTGAACCAATTCCTATATTTGCCCCGCAAAAATTTTTTACGTACAAGCAACCATCTGTACAGCGCCAGCGTCTTTTAGACAGGAAAAACAAAAAAGCCCCCTATAGCATACACCTCTCTACCCGTTTTTCAGTTTCCCAAATAGTACTTATTGGAATTATTATATAACTTTAAATAGTTTTCGTAACTATTTTATTATTAACCATTTAAAAACGGAGGATTCATAGCAAAACTCTACCCTTTTTTAATCGAGTACTAACCATAAAAGGAGGTTTGCATGAATTATTCCACCCTGAGGGATGAGCAGCTTGTAAAGCGCTACATCAACGGTGAAGAAGCTTGTTTAGAGCTTTTGATCAGCCGTCACCAGCAAAGGATCTTCGGTTATATCATGATGCTGGTCCGCAACCGCACCATTGCCGAGGACATTTTCCAGGAAACATTTTTCAAGGTCGTACACACGCTCAAGAGCGGGAATTACCACGAGGAGGGTAAATTCCTTCCCTGGGTACTTCGTATCGCCCACAATTTGGGTATTGATGGTTTCCGTGTGAAAGAAAAAATGCCGACCGTGAGTCATGTTAAGCGCTCGAAGGACGATGAGGATGTGGACATTTTCTCCCTGCTTAAGCTGGAAGACAATTGCCATGAAGATGCGGTGACCAAACGGGAGGAGCACGAGGAATTAAAGCGGCTTATTTTAAGGCTTCCCCAGGAGCAGCGGGAGGTACTCATCATGCGCCATTACCTGGACATGAGCTTTAAAGAGATCTCGGATGCAGCCAATGTTAATTTGAATACTGCGCTTGGGCGTATGCGTTATGCCCTTATTAACCTGCGCAAGATGGCGGGTGAGAGCGAGGTGTTCGGTGCGCAGGGCGTTTCACAATATATATAAGGAAGGAAGGTCCCGGGCCGCAGGAGCGGGTCCCCATCCCGGGCCTTGTTAATATCTTTTAGGGGGCCGCGCAATATTCCCTGTCAAGCCCCGTTTGCCTTACATGAACGTTATTCATGTTTAACCTAAACCATTTGGATGGCAAAGACCTCTACACTCAAAAACATTTTTAAGATCACCGAAGAAGAGTTGCAGCCCGCTTTAAAGGAGCAGCTGAACAGCAAGCCTTCTTCTCACGTCATCAGCAACATCTTGAATTATTCCCGTTCGCTGGAAATGAAAACGGCCGGCAATGGCAAAGTGATGCTGATCAACCGTAACTGAATCTTAAAAGTTTTGGAAAGCAGGTACTCTTAAAGGAGGCCTGCTTTTTTATTGTCTTTATCTTTGAAGAAGTTTTAAGTCCCGGTTTTCAAGTCACAAGTTGAGTTTATAGTTCTCCAGCTAATTATTTATGATTTCTATCTCAGGTATCACGTCTCTAATCTCATACCGGCATTGACACAAAAAGAACGATACGAAAAGATCCTCGACTACTTCAGCAAGCATATGCCCGATGCCCAAACGGAGCTGGAGTATACTGATCCTTATGAATTACTGGTGGCGGTGATCCTCTCGGCACAGTGTACGGATAAACGGGTGAATATGGTCACGCCCGAATTGTTCAGGGCCTTTCCGAAGCCCGAGGTTTTAGCGGAAGCAAAGCCTGAAGAAGTTTTCCGGTACATCAAGAGCATTTCGTACCCCAACAATAAATCAAAGCACCTGGTGGGTATGGCGAAAATGCTGGTGCATGATTTTAAAGGTGTGGTGCCGGATACGGTGGAGGAGCTGATGAAACTGCCGGGTGTGGGTAGGAAAACGGCCAATGTGATCGCCTCGGTGGTGTATGATAAGGCGGCCATGCCTGTTGATACGCATGTGTTCAGGGTGAGTGCACGTTTGGGATTAACAAAAAATGCTAAGACCCCTTTGGAAACGGAAAAGCAGTTGATGAAGAACATCCCGGAGGAGCAGGTGGGTATTGCGCATCACTGGCTCATTTTGCACGGGCGTTATATATGTGTTGCGCGCAGGCCCAAGTGCGAGGAATGCCCCCTTACGGAGTGGTGCTTGTATTACGATAAGGTGATGAAAAAGATAGTTTAGGTCTCAAGTCTCTAGTCTCTAGTCTCTAGTTTATAGTTTATAGTTTGTAGTTTATAGTTTGTAGTTTATTGGTTTGTAGTTTATAGTTGGTGCCATACCGCACCGCCTCTTCTAAATAGCCCCGATCAAGCGAAGCGCAGCGGAGTGCGAGCGGGAATACCGGTAGCCACAAGGGGAAAGCCCCTCGCTCCTCATCAGCCCACTCCTTCATTTATACCTATACCGCTAAAACCCCGGATCGTAATACGATCAATCGAAATTTTTTTTCAGAGGAGAATAAGCCGAAAAAACTTCGTGTTGATAAAAAAGCCTTGCGCAGCCGCCTCATATTTAGGTACTTTGTGTTCGCAAAACGTTCTTTGAATCTCAAAAAATAATCTGTTTTAATCTGTGGCAAAGAAACCATTCAAGAATTACGAAACAAGCCTGAAGGCAGGAGATAAAGCTCCCGACTTTTCGGCTAAAGATCAAAACGGCAACCTTGTATCACTTAAAGATCTGAGAGGAAAAAAAGTGGTCCTTTATTTTTACCCGAATGATGATACGCCCACCTGTACCAATGAGGCCTGCAACCTGCGTGATAATTATGAAGTATTGAAAAAGCAAGGTTATGAAGTGATAGGCGTGAGTGAGAATGATGAGCGCTCACATCAAAAGTTCATCAAAAAATATAAGTTGCCTTTCACGTTAATTGCGGATACCGACCATAAAGTGATTGATGCGTATGATGTGTGGGGGAAGAAGCAGTTCATGGGAATAAAGTTCATGGGCCTTGTGCGAACAACATTCGTGATAAATGAAGAGGGAATGATCGAGGACGTGATCACGAAGGTGAAGAGTAAGGAGCATGCCGATCAAATCATGCAGGGAGAGGAATGAATGTCATTAAGTAGTTATTAGGTAGTCATTAGGTAGTCATTAGTTGTTGATAGGGATTTTATGAAGGTAATTTAGGGAATAAGTAAGTGTGATAAAGAAAATGTATGAAACTTGAAGAATTTCAGACGTACCAGCTTTCAATGGAACTGGGAGAGAAGATATGGAGTATCGTTGTTAGATGGGATGTGTTTGGTAGGGATACAAATGGGATACAACTGGTAAGAGCCGCTGATTCAGTTTCGGCTAACTTAAGTGAGGGGTACGGTAGATACCATTATAAGGAAACCAAACATTTCGGATATTATTCTAGAGGGTCCTTATTTGAAACAAAGACATGGTTAACGAAAGCATTTAATCGGCAATTAATAGTGGAGAAGGATTACGAGGTGTTTATGAAAGAGATCGACAGGATAGGAGTGAAGCTGAATAATTACATTAATTCCATTGGGAAATCCCGAACAATGCCGTGATGACCAAATGACGCGCGATAGCGCAAATGACTATAAATGGCATTCAATAAAATTTCAGACAAGTAAATAATAAACCAATCATATATAAATGTAAAAACGAAAAGTCATGAGCAAAGAAAAAAGCACGAAAGACAAAGTCGAAGCGGTAAACAGCGAAAAATTAAAGGCATTGCAGCTTACATTGGATAAGCTTGAAAAAACGTACGGTAAAGGTGCCGTAATGAAACTAAGTGATGACGTAGTGGAGAAGGTGGATTCCATTTCTACCGGCTCACTCGGTTTGGATGTGGCACTGGGCATAGGCGGTTTCCCGCGCGGAAGGATCGTGGAGATCTATGGCCCTGAATCGTCCGGTAAAACAACATTGGCCATTCATGCCATTGCCAACGTACAGAAAAAGGGAGGCATTGCCGCCATCATCGATGCGGAGCATGCGTTCGACCGCACCTATGCGCAAAAGCTGGGTGTTGACCTTGAAAACCTTTTGATATCACAACCCGATAACGGTGAGCAGGGCCTCGAGATCGCGGACAACCTGATCCGTTCCGGTGCCATTGACCTTATTGTGATCGACTCGGTGGCTGCACTTACGCCCAAGAGCGAGATCGAAGGCGAGATGGGCGACAGCAAGATGGGTCTGCATGCGCGATTGATGTCGCAGGCATTGCGTAAGCTTACGGCCACCATTAACAGGACCGGCTGCTGCTGCATGTTCATTAACCAGTTGCGTGAGAAGATAGGTGTGATGTTCGGTAACCCGGAGACCACTACCGGGGGTAATGCACTCAAGTTCTATGCATCGGTGCGTTTGGATATTCGCAGGATAGGCCAGATCAAAGAAGGAGAGACCGCTGTAGGTAACCGTGCGAGGGTGAAAGTGGTGAAAAATAAAGTGGCTCCTCCTTTCCGCCAGGCCGAGTTCGATATCATTTTCGGGGAAGGCATTTCCAAGGTGGGCGAGATCATTGATATTGGCGTGGAGCAGGGCCTCATCATCAAGAGTGGTTCATGGTTCAGTTACGAAGGAACCAAGCTGGGCCAGGGACGTGATGCGGTGAAGCAGGTGTTTAATGATAACCCTGAACTGGCCGAGGAGATCGAATTTCGTATCAAAGCTAAAATGGCTGAAGCTCCTGCCGTAGAGGCATAATTAGCCCAGGTTTTTAGGTTAGCTGAAATTTGTTGAAGAAGCGTCCCGGTGATAAAATGCCGGGGCGTTTTTTTTTCGAATAGAATGATATTTTTTGAAATGGAGACCCGTGAAATTACACTCCCGGTGGCGGCACCCATGCAAGGTGAACGGTTGAACTTAGCCCCGGCACCTTACACCGTATGCGTTGCCAGTGCGCAGGCATGTGCGCGACATACGGTGACGCGGTGACGGGAATAGCGGTTGCCATTATCCACTGCCGGTTCGCTCCCGGTCCTCAAACATATATAATGCGTACCTTTGCACTTTAATTTCCAGAGGGAAAATGAAGACGAAGACGCTGAAGAAGAATAAAGTGAATGTGGTCACCCTGGGCTGTTCGAAAAATATTTACGACAGCGAGGTGCTGATGGGCCAGCTGCGCGCCAATAAATTTGAAGTAGAACACGAGAGCAAAAAGGATGATGCGGAGATCGTGATCATCAATACGTGCGGGTTTATTGAAAATGCCAAGCAGGAAAGCATCGATACAATCATCGCTTACGCGGAGGCCAAAAAGAAAGGACATGTTGAAAAATTATATGTGACCGGCTGCCTGAGCGAGCGCTATAAACCCGAACTGGAAAAAGACATTCCGGAGGTGGATGCGTATTTCGGTACGCGCGATCTGCCACGACTTCTCAAGACATTAAAAGCAGATTACAAACACGAGCTGGTGGGCGAACGATTGCTCACCACCCCTCATCATTACGCTTATTTTAAGATCTCGGAAGGATGTGATCGCCCCTGTTCGTTTTGTGCCATTCCGCTCATGCGCGGGAAACACATTTCCATTCCAATGGAACAACTGGTGCAGCAGGCCCAAACCCTGGCGAAGAATGGGGTGAAAGAATTAATGGTCATCGCACAGGATTCTACCTACTACGGTTTGGACATATATAAAGAACGAAAGCTCGGTGAGTTGCTGCAACGCCTGTCGGATGTAAATGGCATTGAGTGGATACGGTTGCATTATGCTTTTCCGAGCGGGTTCCCGGAAGATGTGCTGGATGTGATGCGCGTGAACGAAAAGATCTGCAAGTACATCGATATGCCTTTACAGCATATCAGCGACCGCATGCTGGCATCGATGAAACGGGGAACCACCAAGCAAAAAACGATAGCTCTTGTAGATCGGATCCGCGACAGAGTGCCCGGCATTGCTATCCGCACTACGCTTATCACGGGTTATCCTGGCGAAACGGAAAAGGATCATGAAGAGATGCTGCAGTGGGTGAGTGACACGCGTTTCGATCGTTTAGGTGTGTTCGCATATTCACATGAAGAAAATACCTCCGCCTTTTTACTGAAGGACGATGTGCCGGCCGAATTGAAGCAGCAAAGAGCGGAGGCGGTGATGGAATTGCAGCAAGGCATTTCGTTTGAGCTGAATCAACAAAAGATCGGCAGGGAATTCCGGGTACTCATCGATCGCAAAGAAGGTGAATTTTTTTATGGACGCACCGAGTTCGATTCCCCCGAGGTGGATAATGAAGTACTCATCAATGCGAAGGAACATTTCCTGCGCGTGGGCGATTTTGTGCCCATCTCCATAATATCTGCCGAAGATTATGACCTGTTTGGCACCCCTTTGCCATAGGAAGTCGAAATTATTTGGTTATGCATTTTCCCTCTTCTACTTTTATTGGCATTGTAAAAATAGCGTTTATGAAGAGTTACGCATACGAAGGAATGAATGGCTTGCCAACCATCATCTTGAGCAAAAGCGAAGGGGTGTTTAAAGTGAAAGGGGTTTCAACACCCGATAACGCCAAAGAATTTTTTGAACCGACCCTTGCATGGCTGGATGAATATGCGAAGTCGCCCAATCACCAGACCGAATTTGTTTTTGAACTCGAGTATTTCAATATTTCTTCTTCCAAGATCATTCTTTTTATTCTTTACAAGCTGCTCGATATTCAGACTGCAGGACACCAGGTGAAAGTGACCTGGTGCTACAATGATGCTTACCTGTTGGGTGCCGGCCGGGATTATGCTTATATGGTGAAGATCCCCTTTGAATTCAAAAAAGTGGCGCGCAGGGAATCTACCCGCGATATTGCCGCTTAATTTCCTCTTTGTTTTATTCATTACTTTTGACGACCTCTTCCGCGTAGGTGGCTACAGCGGTTAAAGCCCATGCAGGTCGTCAAAAAAAATATTCCCTTTCAGCAAACAGGACAATTTCCCAAACTCTTTCTCGATTATGTGAACAGTAAAAAGGAGCTTGTTCCTTTCTATTCCCATTTCCCGGATGCAGAGGGTTTTTCAAAAGCCATTGCGGATCTTAACCAACATTCATTCGACAGAACATTGCTTGTCGAGGTCATTACCGCGCAATATTCCCGTACAAAGAACTGCACTCCCGATCCCGGATTACTGAAAAAGCTCGAGCGGCCCGGCACATTTACCGTTACCACCGGCCACCAGTTGTGTTTATTCACCGGCCCGCTTTATTTCATTTACAAGATCATTTCCACCATTAACCTTGCGCGCGGACTCAAAAAAGAATTTCCTGCTAATGATTTCATCCCGGTGTACTGGATGGCGAGCGAGGACCATGATGTGGCCGAGATCGATCACATTCATTTGTTCGGCAAAACACTGAAGTGGGATTCGAACCAGGCTGGTGCCGTGGGAAGATTCGAGAGTGCTTCGGTCGCGAGAATGATAGAGGAATTGAAGGGGATCATGGGCGAGAATCCTAATGCGGGAGAACTTCTTTCCGTCTTTACCCGTGCGTACGTTGAAAATAAAAACCTTGCAGACGCAACTCGTTCCCTGGTGCATCAATTGCTGGGCAGCGATCTTATTGTTATAGATGGTGATGATGTAAGATTCAAAAAGGGATTTGCTTCGGTGATGCAGGATGATATTTTTATTTCTAAAAATGAGAAGGCGGTAAATGAAACAGTGAAGGAGCTCGGTAACCTCGGCTACGAAGCACAGGTGAATCCCAGGACGATAAATGTTTTTTACCTGGAGAAAAATGCGCGTGTGAGGATCGAAAGTGCAGATGAAAAGTATAAGAAGGAGCTGGAAGCCCACCCCGAGAACTTCAGCCCCAATGTAGTATTGCGACCGCTTTACCAGCAAATGCTGCTGCCGAACCTGGCTTACATTGGTGGCCCGGGCGAACTGGGCTATTGGCTGGAGTATAAACGTATGTTCGATGATCATAAATTATTTTTCCCGGTGCTGGTCCCAAGGAACTCGGTGATGTGGCTGGATGAGCGTTCGGCTGAGCTGATGGGAAAGGCAGGCTTTACGGAAGAAGATATTTTCAGGGACACGGAGGAATTGATAAAGGAGGCAACCAAAAAGGGCGTTGACTGGACCGATGATATTGCAGGTGTAGCAAATAGTTTGAATGAGGTGTACGCGAAATTATCGGGGCTGGCCCAGCGCGCGGACGCCACGCTCAAGGGCGCGGTGGATGCCGAACTGCAAAAGGCCCTGAATGGTTTGAAGAACATCGAGTCGAAAATGCTGCGCGCGGAAAAGCAGAAAAAAGAAACTTCACTCAACCAGCTTCGCAAAACAAAGGAAAAGTTATTTCCTGGTAATGTTCTACAGGAACGTTATGACAATTTCATTCCCTTCTATCTCAGGCATGGAAAAGAATTCATCAATGTCTTAAAGGAACATCTTCACCCGCTCGAACTGCAATTCACTTTGTTAAAAGAAGAGTAATTCATTTACCCCCGCTCTTCCTCACTTTCCGCGTTCCCTTTTCCCTTAACAATTCATACGATTGTTTTATCCAATTCATCAATTGCGCATTCACTTCTTTCTCGTCTTCCAGCGCCACGCAATGCAGGATGCGCGTTTTGGTGAGTTGCAAAACTTTGTAAATGGGAAATTCATCGGTCGGCTCCGGTAAATAAAATTCAAGATCGATACGGTTCCTGGTGACCTTTATACTGAGGAAATTGGAAGGAGCTTTTAAATATACTGCGGTCTTTGCAGGCGCCACCATCACGTCTTCCCACTGCCGCACTTTGTCAAGGACCTTATTAAAAGCCTTAATGATCTTCGCTGGTTTGTTGGCTGTGAATGTTGAAACATCCACCTTTACGCAGGAGTGATACGAGGTTTCATACTTAAAAGGTCTTCCGCATTTGGGGCAGATCCAGGCCATGATCATGTAATATATTGGATCAAGAAAAGTAAAAACACAGGAAGGATGAGCTTGCTTGGTGTTTTCAACAGGCAGGAATGTTTTGTTCAAATTTATTTATTTTTTCATTGTAGAAGCGCAGAAAGTGAAATCTCCGCACTTCCAAAAGTCATATCTTTGGCCGCATTATGCAGGAAACCATTCTCATTCTCGACTTCGGATCACAATACACGCAATTGATCGCAAGGCGTGTTCGTGAACTCAATGTGTATTGCGAGATACATCCGTTCACATTTCTTGAAAAGAACAAGGATGTCAGTGCCGTGCTGCCGGGACTTAAGGGCGTGATCCTTTCGGGCTCTCCTTTTTCCGTCCGGCAGTCGGGTGCGCCATTGCCCGATCTCTCAAATGTAAAAGGTAAAATGCCTTTGCTGGGGGTTTGTTATGGAGCCCAAATGCTCGCGCAGCAATACGGTGGTGAAGTAGCGCCTTCCAATAACCGCGAATACGGCCGGGCCAATCTTTCTTATATCCAGCATCGCAACCGCCTGTTCAAAGATATGACCACGAACTCACAGGTGTGGATGAGTCATGCCGATACCATTGCAGAAGTACCCGATAATTTCGAGATAGTGGCAAGCACTGATGATGTGAAGGTGGCCGGCTTCCAGGTGAATGGAGAAAATACCTACGGGATACAGTTTCATCCCGAAGTGTATCACAGTACTGAAGGGTTGAAGCTGCTTAAAAGTTTCGTGGTGGATATTTGCGGTTGCAAGCAAAGCTGGACGCCCGATTCCTTTATTCACACTACTGTGGATGACCTGAAGAAAAAGCTCGGGGATGATAAAGTGGTGCTGGGCCTGAGCGGTGGGGTTGATTCAAGTGTTGCGGCCGTGTTGCTGCATAAAGCCATAAACAAAAACCTGTACTGCATTTTTGTCGATAATGGTTTGCTTCGCAAAAATGAATTTGAAAATGTCCTGGAGTCCTATCGTCATCTTGGTTTGAATGTAAAAGGCGTGGATGCGAAAGAGCGATTTTACACCGCCCTGAAAGGGGAAACGGACCCTGAGAAAAAGCGCAAAGCTATAGGCCGCGTTTTCATTGAAGTGTTCGATGAAGAGGCGCATAAGATTTCGGATGTAAAATGGCTTGGACAGGGAACTATTTATCCCGATGTGATCGAGAGCGTGAGTGTGAAAGGCCCTTCGGCAACCATTAAATCGCACCACAACGTGGGCGGTCTCCCGGAGAAAATGAAATTGAAAGTGGTGGAACCTCTGAATGCACTTTTTAAGGATGAAGTGAGAAGGGTAGGGGCTGCACTCGATATCCCGAATAATATTCTGAACCGGCATCCTTTCCCGGGTCCGGGTTTGGGCATACGCATCCTGGGGGAAGTGAGTGCAGAAAAGGTACGGATATTGCAGGAGGTGGACCATATATTCATCGAGGGTTTGAAAAGGGACGGCTTGTATAACGATGTATGGCAGGCGGGCGCGGTGTTGTTACCGGTGCAGAGCGTTGGCGTGATGGGCGATGAGCGCACCTACGAAAGTGTGGTGGCTTTGCGGGCGGTCGCTTCAACGGATGGAATGACCGCTGATTGGTGTCACCTGCCCTATACTTTTCTTGCGAAGATGTCGAGCGAGATCATCAATAAAGTGAAAGGGGTGAACCGCGTGGTTTATGATATCAGTTCCAAACCTCCGGCAACCATTGAATGGGAGTAAGCAATTGACCATACGATCAACATACTCGCTTTTCCTCCTTGGTACCTTGTACTTCATACTTTGTACTTCTTTTTTATTTTCCCAGCCCCAGCAAAAGCCCGAGATCAGGAAAACGAAAAGCTCTGCCATCATTGATGGAAAAAAATATTACCTGCACACCGTTGAAAAGGGGCAAACACTGTATGCCATTTCCAAAGTATATGATGTTACCGTAAGCGAGATCCTGTCTGAAAATCCCGATGCTGTTGACGGGATAAAACCCGGGCAGGTATTACGCGTTCCTTTCAACGAAAAGAAAAAGAAGAAGGACGATAATGATACGGGGGAATATTATTATCACAAAGTAACGCAGGGCGAAACTGTTTTTTCCATCTCGCAAAAGCTGGGTGTAACAGAGGATGTGATCATGAAGAATAATCCCGGTCTCGATAAGGCGAACCTGAAGCCGGGGCAGTTGGTAAAGATCCCGGGAACTCCCAGGGAGATCGTTGAAGAGAAGAAGGATGATTCACCCGTTGTAAATACTCCCGACAAAAAAGATCTCCCACCCGTCCAGTTGAATTCGAACGAGAATAATTTCAATGTGGCTTTATTCCTCCCGTTCTATCTTTCTTACACGCCCTATATTGAAACGGAGAAGATAAAAAAGGGACTTGCGGATTTTCCGAAAGATTCGCGCATCGCGGTTGAATTTTACCAGGGCGCAATGATGGCGCTCGATTCGTTAAAGCGGTCGGGCATTTCGGTTAAGTTGTACGTGTATGATACCGGGACGGATTCCTCCGGTTCATTTGATGTGAACCGTTTCCCGGAACTCAAAAAAATGGACCTGATCATCGGGCCGCTGTATACTTCTCACTTTGTTGCGCTGAGCAAGTTCGCGAAGGAAAATAATATCCCGATCGTTTCACCGCTTTCGCAAAACAACAAAATACTTTTGGGTAATGTGAACGTAAGCAAGGCCACACCATCCGTTATGACACAAGTGGAGCAGTCGGCCGCGTACATTGGCAAAAAATGGTTCGACCAGAATATTCTTTTGATGAATAGCCTCGGCCCTAAGGATATCAGCTACAACAATACGGTAAAACAATTGGTGAACACCTCCAAAAAAGACCATCACCTCGAGGATTCCGTCATCACTGTTACTACGCTTAAAAATATAACGGACAATCTTAAGAATGACAAGGTGAACGTGATCGTGATCATGAATTCCACTCCTGCCTTTGTTACCGACATTCTCTCCAAACTCAGCAAAATGAAAGACGATACCAGGGGGCGCGACAGCATCATTGTATTCGGCATGTCGTCATGGATGGGGATCGAAAGCATCGATATGGAATATTTGAGCAACCTCAATGTTTTTTTGCCGGTCAATAATTTTACTGCTTATGATGATGCCAATGTTGCGCATTTCATTCACCGTTACCGCGCAAGCCACAACACCGAGCCCTCCGAATATGTTTACCAGGGATTTGATGTGATGTATTATTACGTGAGTGCGATGAAGGCCGTGGGTGCAAAGTCCATGCAGCAGGAATTGCCGAACAGGAAGTGGAAGGGAACACATCTGAATTTTGATCTTTACCAGTCTTCCCCCGAAAGCGGTTATGAGAACCGCGCGGTGTTTATTCTCCGTTACGATCACGATCAATTGGTGAAAATGGAATGATGCCTTCCAGGGAACAGATCACTACTTTTTTTTCCGGGTTGCAGGACTCCATTTGTTCAGCTATGGAAAGGCTGGATGGTGGCGCAACTTTTTCTGAAGATAAATGGAGCAGGGAGGAAGGAGGCGGTGGACTCACCCGGGCCATCGTTAATGGAAAAGTACTTGAGAAAGGCTGCGTGAATTTTTCTGCCGTAAGTGGTAAACTTCCTGCAATGCTGGTGAAAGAACTTGAACTTTCATCGGGCGATGCGCACGAATTTTATGCTACAGGTGTTTCCATCGTAATGCACCCGCAAAGCCCTATGGTGCCCATTAT
>DATDFI010000605.1:0-5331 GCA_036522695.1 Bacteroidia bacterium
ATACCGTAAATGAACATGGTGATGTAAGCGAAGAACATATTGAGCGGGTGGCGCACTGCGAGGTAAAAAAAGCGTTCTGACCGTTCCGCTTCAGAAAAGCGTTGCAGGGTCATGATGGGGAATGAGCCTATGCTTGCCGAAAATAATTTTGAATTATTGTTATGATGATGATCATGAGAGCGTTTCCAGATGCTCGGTGGGGTGATCATGTAAAACCCGAAAGTGGTGAAGATAAAATTGGCCAGTTTTGATTTGTAGAGGATGGAATGATGCTGGAAATCGTGGAAGATGATAAAGAAACGGATGAGCAGGCAGGTAATTCCCAAGCTGCAAAGTATGCGCCCCCAGGTAAAGGGTACGATAAAAGTGCCAACGTTGAAGGCGATCAGCAGGAAAAAAGCAGAGAGCGTGTAGTACCAGCTCTTCCAGCGAATTTCTTTCGCAAATGGCCTTGTGGCCAGTATCAACTCCTTTCCCGAAAGCATGAATGAGAACAAAAGTAGGAAAAAGGAGTGTTAAATGTTAAAGCTTGCCGGTTATTTGCCAACGTTCAGATACGAGTAACTTTAACGATCAACTTTCGGTCTTTTATGTTTCCATCTCCTGTGGCTCCACAACCAGGTCTCCGGCTGGCTGATGATATCAGCTTCCAACCTGCGGGTGTGTGCTTCAGATATCTCGCCCTCAGCCGTTTTTGCAGGTTCTTCAACTAAAGTTTCAGCGTACATCTTGTATTGCCCGCGCTTTTGCCTGCGCACACTTACGTACACCACGGGGTAATTCAACTTCTTCGCAATTTTTTCAGTGCCCTGGAAAACGGGGGTATCCTGGTTCATGAAGGTGGTCCAGTATGCGCCCTCGGGCGGGGGCGTTTGGTCGGCAATGAAAGCAGTGGCGTTTATCTCGTTGCGGTTCTTCACCATGTCCTTGAATGTATCGCGCATGGGAATAAGTTTTGTACCAAAGCGCGTGCGCATTTTAATAATCAGGGAATTGAAGTAGGGATTCACCAGCGGGTGGTAGATCACATATAACTGCTGTTTGCATACGATGCTGAAAGTGTTGCCTCCCCACTCCCAATTCCCGAAATGGCCCATCACGATGATCACGCTTTTCTTTTCGCTGTGATACTTATCGAACAACTCTTTCGCGCGCGCATCGAACCCACACCTGCGCAATGAAAAATCCCGGCTCATCGTCATGGTTTGAAATGTTTCAAGAAAAAGATCGCAGAGATAGCGGTAATACCTGCGCATGATGCGCCTCAACTCTTTCTCATCTTTGCCGGGAAACGAATTCCTTAAATTCTGCATCACCACCTTCTTGCGGTACCCGATCACGTGGTACAACAGGAAAAACACCAGGTCCGAAAACCCATAGAACAGCCAATACGGCAAAATGGAAATGAGGTATAAGAAAGGGAGTGCTGAATAATAACCTATCGCCTGCATAGGCGACAAAGTTATTTCTTATTCCGAAAAAATGATCGCACAAAAAAGGGCCTTTTACAAGGCCCTCTTCCATTTAAATGATATCCTTTTACTTATTCACTATGCTCCTTTCATCTTTGCGGTAACGCGGCCCACCGGCCGAGCGGTTGTGTGAAGGATGAAGCCTGCGGTCCTTTTCTATCTGTACATAAGGATCGCTCCCGCTATAGGTTTTGTCCACCAC
Organism: Bacteroidia bacterium; assembly: GCA_036522695.1. Classification (GTDB taxonomy): domain Bacteria; phylum Bacteroidota; class Bacteroidia; order JADZBD01; family JADZBD01; genus DATDFI01. The sequence continues at coordinate 1,675 of DATDFI010000605.1, forward strand.
CTTAATGCTCTTGTCGGTGAACCACTCGGGCACATCATCCGAACGCACCCAGCTTTTCCCGTCAAAATAAATGAATTGTTGTGCGGGTTTATCGTAATACATTTCCCAATCGGGCACATAATAAAACGAAGCGGGCTGGTTGTGCACGGTGCCACTCACCTGCGCACCGGCCGTTCTCACACCGGCTACCCAACACATACCCACTACCACTGCTGATTTGATAAAAGTTTTCATGATCTTTTTGATTTTTGATTTATTAATTCTTCACGGTTTTATTCTCTCTCTCCACTGCCTTGTACCGCGGCCCACCGGCTGAAGGATTATGGGAAGGATATTTTTCCCTGTTGTAAATGTGATTGATGAAGGGCGTATTGCCTTTGTAATCGAGGTCCACTTTGTACACGCGTTTATCATTGAACCATTCGGGGGCATGGTCCTCGTACACCCAATGCTTGCCGTCAAAATAGATCCACTGGTTCTCCGGGACGTAGTAATAGATCTCCCAGTCCGGTAAATAATAGTACACCACTTCGTGTTCGGTAATGTTCCTGTCCTGCGCGATCGCCTGGCGCTTGCTCACACACAATAACACCAGTACGGAAGCCAGGATCCTAATGCAGTTTTTCATGGCTGATATTTTTAAAAAATGAATGATCCTGCAGCCGGAGGTATGAAGAAAACCTTAAGTAACAACCTTTGTAGAACCGTTTCGTAAGTTTTGCTTTCATCATGCAGGTATTTTATTCCGGCATCATGAATTCAAATCATGTTCCACGAAAAATGGGGCAAAAAGAAGTGTGGAGATCAACCCTTTAGCAGGAGCGTGGAACGATTTCCACTGTCAATTTGAAAGAGTGGTGTGCAAAAAAGAAAGGAAGGACCTCTAAAAAACAGTCAACCCCCGCTGAAAAGCGAGGGCTGCTGCCAAATCAAATCCCGGAGGTAACCTCCGGTATAAATCAAACCAACCTATTACTCCACTTTGCCGGAGGCGCTTGCGGTCAGGGTTACATGATCAAGCGAACCGGTTTTAAAAAGTTGACCGTCAATATAAATATCAACAGTGATATTGCTGGTAGAAGGATCTACGTTACGCGCAGTGATGCTGTAAAAATTATTGCTTTTGAAAGTGAATGCAATGCTCTTATATGTTTTGTTGATCACTTCTTTTTGGGTGAACAACGTTTGCGTACCTACTTTAGGAAAACTGTATTCGATCTCCACGTTGGCTGAAGCATCGGTGATGCGGTATTCAACCTGGATATCCCGAGGAGATGGATTTGAACCGGTTCCATTCCCGCACATATTTTGCTTGGTGCAGGCAGTGAATAATAAGGCAATAGAGGCGAAGAATACGGTTGCTTTTTTCATTTTTTTATCCCTACTCGGGGTTAAATCGGGCGCAAAGGTACGCTTTAATGAGCCAAAAGCAAGTATTGGTCGAACTATTTGTGTGTTTAGGCTATAACAACCTGTTATTCAGCCGGAAAGGTTTTAAAAAGGGAATTAACAGAGTAGCGGGTCTCCTCTTTTAAGCGGGCAATAATTGTTGAACAGGGCAATACCTCGTCCACCAATTCCACGCTCTGACCGGCACACCAAAGCGTTTTGTAATGGTTGGGCGCCACACTTTGTTCGAGCCTGCGAAAGCCCCGCAACTGAACCAGTGACTTGAACCATTTTTTTGTGCGCGGGTTATTGGAAAGGAATCTTTCAAGAAAATTTTGTTTCAATCCCATCCTTTGTGCTTCACTGGTATTGATAATTGTGCAGGGTGTGCCCGAAAGTTTTTCCGTCATCACAATATCTTCCATTCCCGAAGCTACGATCGCCTTTTTGTAGGCTTCATTTACCGTAGCCTCCACGCTCGCAATGAACCTGGTTCCCACCGAGACCCCATCGGCACCCAATGCCAATGCCGAAACGATTCCTTCGCCTGAAGCTATGCCTCCGGCCGCTACAATGATCTTTCCCGGGAATTTTTTTCGCAAAGCCGGGACCAATACCTGTAATGGAAAAGGACCGGCATGTCCGCCTGCGCCCTGGCCCACTGCAATAAATCCATCGCACCCCAGTACAAAACATTTTTCGGCATGCTCCAGGTTGGTCACATCACAAAAAACTTTTGCCCCGTAGGCGTGCGCCTTTTCTATAACCGTTTTGGGGTTACCGAGCGAAGTGATATAAAAAGGGACCTTTTTCTCCACGCATACCTGCAAATGTTCTTCAAAATAAGGATTGGTGCGTTGCACGATGAGGTTCACCCCGTAAGTGCCACCGGGCGATCTTTCCTTATTAAGGATACCAAGCACCCGCTCCAGCTCCCCTTCCTTCCTGAAATTAAGAGTAGGAAAAGCACCGGCTATGCCGCCTCTCATGGCACACACGATCATTTCCACGTTACTCACCAAAAACATGGGCGCCATGATCATTGGAAAATCCACATCCAGTGAAATGGTAAGCGGGTTATTTATCATTCGTGCCATGGTTCAAAAGTAACCCAATTCACCTGCCCGGAATAAAAAAATCCATTCGCTTGGAATGCTTACCTTAGCAAATTGATTTTACAGGCACAATTAATGTCGGAACCTACCCGCATATTCGACCTTTTAACGAGGCTTAAAGAGAAATTCGATAAGCCGGATATACTCGCGGAGAAAAAGAACGGCCAATGGGTGAAATACAGCACCTCCGATTTCGTCTATAATGTGAACCTGCTCAGTTACGGCCTGCTTCATATTGGCATTGAAAAAGGGGAAAAGGTGGCCATACTCGCCAATAACCGCCCCGAATGGCATTTTGCCGATTACGCCTGCCAGCAGATCGCAGCCGTAACCGTTCCCATTTACCCCACCATCAGCGAAAGCGACCTGAAATTCATTTTAAATGACGCGGAGATCAAACTCATTTTTGTTTCCTCTGCCGACCTGTACGCAAAAGTGAAAGCCATAGCCCCCGAGATCGCATCTGTGAAATTCATTTATACTTTTGATAAAGTGGAAGGCGCTTTATATTGGAAAGAACTGCAAGAGGCAGGAAAAAAGGACCCGGCCGAAGAAAAAGTGAACGCGATAAAAGACACTGTAAAAGCCGATGACCTGATGACGATATTGTATACATCGGGGACTACCGGGACACCAAAAGGGGTAATGCTTTCGCACAAAAATTTGCTGAGCAATGCGCTGGCCTCCCAACCGCTTGCTCCCTTTGCCAGCTGGTGGAAGGCGCTCAGCTTTTTACCGCTCAACCATGTGTATGAACGCATGTTGAACACACTCTACCTTTACCTGGGTGTAAGCATTTATTTTGCAGAGAGCATCGATACGATAGGGGACAACCTTAAAGAAGTGCAGCCCCAGATATTCGCCACCGTGCCCCGCCTGCTCGAAAAGGTGTACGACCGGATTGTAGCCCGAGGGGAACAACAAAAAGGCATCAAGAAAAAATTATTCTTTTGGGCACTCAACCTGGGTTTACGTTACGAGCTTAACGGAGCTAACGGCCGGTGGTACGAATTACAACTGTGGCTTGCGAACAAACTTGTTTTCTCAAAATGGAGAGAAGCGCTGGGCGGAAAGATCGTAGCGATAGCTTCGGGAGGCGCTGCGCTGCAGCCGAGGCTGTCACGCGTTTTCAATGCGGCAAAGATCCCGGTAC
>DATDFI010000606.1:0-3573 GCA_036522695.1 Bacteroidia bacterium
CGTTTTGGGAGTGAAAGAGCTTTTGTATACCGATATGGGCGCGTGGGATGAGGGCTGGTACAGGGACGCGAATGGAAAAATTGTGACCATGGGTTATGATCGTTCACAAACCGATAAGCAAAGTAATTGGGTGATCTTTGCCCGCTGATCAGCGCGTAACAAAAAGCCGCTGGTTTGTTATCCTCCCGCCACTTTGGACGAGTACAGTATAAATGCCTGCTGCGAGTGATGCGCTGCAATCATCCACCAGCATTATGGGAAAAGGACCCGATCCAGCCGGGACAACCACCGACTTTTGGATCACTTTTGCCCCACGGGCACCGTAAACAGAAAGTTCTATTTCCTTACCCTGGTACTCCGTGGGCAATAAAATATATGCCGATGCATTGCCACAGGGATTCGGGTATAAAACATCAAGCTCCACCGCCACTATTTGGGAATAGGTGAATTGACCGTTATTGTCCACCTGCTTAAGTCGGTAATACGAGATGCCTTTAAGGGGTTCATTGTCAATGCTTGAATAATAGTGAACGGTGGTGGTAGTGCCTGATCCCGGAATGAGCTGCAAGGAATCAAAATGGGTCCCCTCAACCGTCCTCTCGATCACAAAATAGCTGTTATTATTCTCGCTGGCAGTGACCCAGGTAAGATCTACTTCTTTTTGAGCGCTCACGATCGCACTGAAGCTAAGAAGATCGATAGGCAATGCAGAGTTAGGGTAGGCAAATGGGCCGGGATCGGGTCCGGGCCCATCCCAAACATAAGTTCCGCAATACTCGATCTTACTTCCGTTATTGTCGCCTGCCAAAGTCCCACCTGAAAAAACAACAAGGCTGGAATTACAATCCAGTCTTATTTTTTGCCCGCCCTGGAAATAAAGCGTTCCATACACCCAAATGTGAACATTGCTCAACACATTCGTTACAATATCCACTATCACTGTAATGCCTGCGGGAATGGTCACAAAATCACCATTGGTGGGAACGTGCCCGCACGACCAGGTGGCAGGGTTGCTCCAGTTCCCATTATTTACCTGGGCGGTACAATTAGCACCTGAGAGCTTATGGCCGAATGATGCCAAAAGAATAAAAAAAGCTACGGGGAAAAGCTTTTTCATAGGGGTATGTGATAAGGCTATACCTGTAAAAGTAGATCGACAGCACAACCAAAAACTACGGCCTGTTGTTTTTTTTAACAACACATTTGTGGAAAACCAGTCCCCCTTGCTTTGTCCGTCCCGTATTCTCCACTCAAAAGAATTAAGCCGCAATGTTGCTGATAAAGCTACCTTTGACAAGATAAGAAAATGTGTGGAATTACAGGCATATTTGCCCTATCACCGAATGGAAAGCGATTGCTTGGCAAGGTAAGCGAGTCTACTTACTGCCTCCAGCACCGCGGCCCTGAAGGCGAGGGCCTGCACTTTGAGGAACATATAGCGCTTGGCCATCGAAGACTGAAGATCATCGATATTTCCGACCAGGCTGCCCAACCCATGAGCGACCCCAGCGGCCGCTACACCATTGTTTTCAACGGGGAGATCTTCAATTATAAAACATTAAAAAAAGAGCTGGAAAAGAGCGGTACCCGCTTTCGCTCTGAAAGTGATACGGAAACACTTCTTCACCTTTACATCCGGGACGGAGAGCGGGCGCTGGAACAGTTGGAAGGCGAATATGCTTTTGCGATTTACGACAAACAAGAGAACTCGCTTTTCCTGGCGCGAGACCGGTTTGGTATAAAACCCCTTTATTATTTTTTTGATGCTGATCGTTTCATCTTCGCCTCCGAAATGGGTTCGCTCCTCCCCTACGGGATCCCGCGCAGTCTCGATCGCGCTTCACTGGAACTGTACCTGCACCTGAATTATGTGCCCGCGCCATGGACCATGCTGGAGGGCGTTCATAAAATGGAAGCCGGCCAGCAAATAGTGATAAGGAACGGGCAAGTGAACAGGTCGTACCATTATATTTTGCCCTGGGGAGAGCCGGTGAAAATGGGTTATGGAGAAGCAAAAAAAAATGTGGCGGAACTCCTTGAAAATTCAGTGAAGGAGCGAATGGTGGCCGATGTGCCGCTGGGCTGTTTCCTCAGCGGTGGTCTCGATTCGTCCATCGTTTCATTACTCGCTTCTCGTTACGCCAAAGGATTAAAGACTTTCTCGGTTGGTTTTCACGAGGAGAGATATTTTGACGAAACGCCATATGCTCAACTGCTTGCAAAAAAGATCGGGAGCGAACATCACGTGTTCTCTATAGGGAATAAGGAATTATTCGATGAGCTTGAAAATGTGCTGGCGAGCCTGGACGAACCTTTTGCCGATTCTTCTGCCCTGGCGGTGGGCCTGCTTTCAAAAAAAACCAGGCGGGAAGTAAAGGTGGCCCTTTCGGGAGATGGTGCCGATGAGCTTTTTGGTGGATATAACAAACACCGTGCGGAGTGGAGGCTGAGAAACGGAGGACCAGTGAATTCGGTCTTGTGTATTGCCGGAAGCCTGTTCAAAAGGATCCCTTCCTCCCGTAATTCGGCATTTGCGAACAGGATAAGGCAGCTCAAACGTTTCGCGGAAGGGGCTTCGCTGGATGAAAAAGAGCGCTACTGGTTGTGGGCTGGCTTTACGAATTCCGGGAATGCAAACAACCTGCTTTCCGGGCAAAAAAATGAAAATGCTGAATTTCCCAGACGTAAAGCCGGGCTCACGCAAAAAGTGGATAAGACGATGAATTCCGTTCTTTACACCGATATGAAGATGGTGCTGGAAGGAGACATGCTCGTTAAGGTCGATCGCATGAGCATGGCGCACTCCCTGGAGGTGAGGGTTCCCTTTCTCGACCACAAATTGGTTTCGCTCGTGAGCGGACTTCCTTCCGAATTCAAGATCGGTAAGGGAAAGGGAAAAATGATCCTGCGTGATGCCTTTGCCGAACTTCTTCCCGCTGAGATCCTGAACAGGAAAAAACACGGCTTTGAAGTACCGCTTCTTCGCTGGCTTCGAACGGAATTGCGACACCTGATCGAAGAAGATTTGTCAGAACAAAAAATAAAGGCACAGGGTATTTTCGATCACAACCAGGTGGATCACCTCGTTAAGAAATTATTTTCTCCCGATCCCGGTGATGCTGCTGCCAGGATATGGGGCCTGCTGGTCTTCCAGCGGTGGTGGAAAAAATACATGATATGACACGTGTGCTTCGCATCATCAATCGGTTCAACCTGGGCGGCCCCACTTACAATGCCGTATACCTTACCAGGTATATGCCTCCCGGTTATGAAACACTGCTTATAGGTGGAATGAAGGATGAAAGTGAAGAAAGTTCCGAATTCATTGCAAGGGACCTCGGTATTGAACCGGTGATCATCTCCTCCATGAAAAGAAGCATCAATCCCTTTGATGACTTAAAAGCGTACAACGAGATCAAAAAGATCATTCGCGAATTCAGGCCCGACATCGTGCACACGCATGCAGCGAAGGCAGGTGCGCTGGGCCGCAGGGCTGCATTCGCCTGCAAGGTCCCCGTCACCGTTCATACTTTTCACGGACATGTGTTTCACTCTTATTTCGGCAAGGCGAAG
>DATDFI010000607.1:0-5047 GCA_036522695.1 Bacteroidia bacterium
GTAATAGATGCTTGGCATAATAAACAAAATAATGAAGACTCTTCGAAACCCAAATAGGAAACATAGCCCCAGCAAATTCAATTGGCTATGGTTTATGCAATACTTTTTAATTGCATGTATTTCAGCTAACTCATATGGTGCGTTCTATTTCACTTTCCCCTTTTGCAGGACTAAAGCCGATTCATCTTTGAACCAAGTTCTTTTTTTACAAAAATCGATGAAAATCGGATATTTATGTGGCAAGGATTCAGATCAAGCTAAAAATTTATCGTATGTCAAAATAGATACTCAAAGGATTGAAAGAATGAGTAAAATTTATCAAAGGATACAGTTTGAGGTTTTTAATAATTGGATATTATCCATTGATAAAAAGGCGCGTTCTGAAAATATTTATGATTTAATTCGGTATAGTAACGATACTATTTATGTATCGCAGATGGTTTACAGTAACCCTCAATTTCGGGGCGGTTTTGAACATTTCACTGGAAAATATAGAGATGTCCCTTGGCTTGTTTTTAATATTAAAGACACAATTGAAAGAAAATGTGATCTTATCTGTCTTGGGGGGGAGTACAATGTTAAATTAATAAAGTCCATTTCCGATGCATCCGCAAATGATTGCATCTATACATATGGCTTTAATAAGGTAGAATCGAAGTCGAACGCCTTTAGATTTATAGAATTAACGGTAAGCAAAAAAAGTGGAATTTTATCCTTTGTCTACTATGATGGTCGTGGTATAGTGAACTGCATAAGGGAGTGAAATGTTAGATGTAAAACAAAATATCAATGATATTAATTGCCCTTGCTTTTAAGCAGGTTTTTTGTCGGAAGTTCGGAAGAAAATACCGCATGGAATGTTGAAAAATTGGAAGGTTATTTACACTTTTTCACAAGTACGAGGAAATTAAGTAGCATTATATGCAGATTTGAAAAGAGCAAGTGAGATCCATAAAGTAGAGTAAAAAATCCAGTATTATTTGGAGTGAAAAAATATGCCTTAACGGGTGCTGTGTTTGTATTGCCTAAAAATTGACAAAAGTGAAAAAGATCTTAAACAAAAAAGTAAAAGCCGCCACCCTGATGGAAATGCTCTTCGTACTGGCCATTATCGGCATTCTGGTGCTGGTGGCATTGCCCAACCTGATGCCATTGATCGCCAACGCCAAAAGCACCGAGGCCAAGCTGCAACTGGAACACGTGTACACACTGGAGAAATCCTTTTTTTACACCAATTCCAAATACAGCAGCAATTTCCAGGAGATACAGTACGAGCCGGCCAAAATGGTTTCGGAAGGAGGGACTGCGAACTATAAGATAGAGATAGAAGCAGCCGGTACAAATAATTTCAAGGCACGCGCCACCGCCACCAGCGATTTTGACGGGGACGGGGTTTTTAATGTATGGGAGATCAACCAGGATAAGGAACTGAAAGAAATAACACCGGACTAATGGCTTTTTTATTTGATGTTTTTACGTGTCTCATTTTATCCGTTATAATTATCCAGGACGCTAAGCAAAGGCAGATCCACTGGGTTTTGATCCCGCTGCTGTTGCTTTCCATCCTGCCTTCCGCTTTTTCACAGCATTCCTTTTTGCAAACATCAAAGCTGTTTGCGATCAATTTGGGCTTCCTGCTTTTGCAGTTGGCTTTGCTCTTTGTTTTCTTCAGCGTAAAGAACAGGACGCTCCCCACCATTATAAATACTTATATAGGCCTTGGAGATATCCTGCTCTTTTTGGTGCTGTGCGCAGCATTCTCACCTCTTAATTTCCTTTTTTTCTATTCAGGTTCCCTCTTGCTCTCGCTGGCCGGCTACCGGCTTTATCGCCTAATAAAAGCCGATCCCGACCCAACCGTGCCGCTTGCCGGGACCGTTTCACTATGCCTGGTATTGGCGCTGGGCCTTAAATATTTTTTCCACTATGATTTTTATGACGACAGTCCCATCCTGTCGCTGATGGGCGCAAGCGCATGATAGAAACCGGGAACATATCATTGACCGTAGAGCTAAAGGAACTCATCACCAGCGAGCAGGCCTGGCATTACCGTATTATTCCAAAGGATGCAAGCGATGAGCAGATCACTTTTTTTGCAGAAGAAGGTAGCGCTGACGCCCGGGAAGAACTGGAACTGTTGTTTGGAAAGCCGGTTGTACTGGAAAGAATTGGCTCCGAGGGCATACGGCAGGCGCTCGGTAAATATTACCGCACGACCGGTGAGGCGAAAAAGCAATCACAAACATTCACGCGCAAGTCGGATGACTTTTTACAATCCCTCATAAGCGAGGCAAAAACGTTGGGCAGCTCCGATATACATATTGAAGCCTACGAGGAGAAGTGCAGGGTGCGCATGCGCATTGATGGCCTGCTCATCGAGCGTTACACGATAAGCGCGGACGAATACCCGAAGATGGTGAACAAGATCAAGATCGCAGCCAACCTGGACATAGCGGAGAAACGGCTCCCTCAGGACGGAAGGATCTTCTTCAACCGGGAAGGAATGAAGTTCGACATACGCGTGTCGGTGCTGCCCACCCTTCATGGCGAAAAGGTAGTGCTGCGCCTGCTGAGCAACGATGCGGCCAATATCGATATCGCACAGTTGGGATTTACCGAAAAGGAACTGGAGTTTTACCTGGAAGGAATAAAAAAGCCCAACGGCATACTGCTCATCAGCGGTCCCACCGGCTCAGGAAAGACCACTACGCTTTACGCCACGCTCAAGGTCCTTAATAAAGAAAAGACGAACATCCTTACCATAGAGGACCCCATCGAGTACACCCTGGCCGGCATCAACCAGGTGCAGCTGAAAGAAAGCATAGGCCTGGGCTTCGCCAGCGCGCTCCGTACTTTTTTGCGGCAGGACCCCGACATCATCATGCTGGGAGAGATACGCGATGGTGAGACCGCGCAGATGGCCATTCGCGCAGCTTTGACCGGGCACCTGGTATTATCCACCGTGCATACCAATTCAGCCTGGGGTATTGTTTCGCGTTTGGCGGATATGGGTGTGCCGCCTTTTTTAATTGCCAGCACATTGAACACCGCAGTAGCGCAGAGGCTGCTGAGAAAATTATGCCCGCATTGCAAAGTTGAAATGCCCCTGGAAAAAAGATCATTGCCCCGCAATTACAAAGTGCCGCATGAGCTGAATGTCCATTACACCGCTACCGGCTGCGAGCATTGCCACTACACCGGCTATAAAGGACGCAAAGCCATTTACGAGATCATCCCGATAGATGCGGAGATCGCCCACGAAATAAAGAACAACCGCATGAGTGCGGAAGAACTGTTGAGGCAAAGAGGGATCAGGACCCTGGCCGAAAATGCTTTTGAGTTGTTTGAGAAGGGAGAAACTTCACTGGATGAAGTGTATCCCATTTTATTAAATAGTTTTTAAAAACATAAAATGAAGATCGTACAGAAAATAAGTGTTGTACTGCTGCTCCTGCTTTTAAATAATTGGCAGGCGTCCTACGCCCAGGATCGCTTTGTGGCGATAGAAAAGAAGCTGGAGGAATTGCGCAAGGATGTGCCAGGGCTGGATGACAAGGTAGAGCTCTCGGTGAACGGGGTGAGCATACAGGATTTTATTCGCGGGCTGGCCGCCTCCAATAACCTGAACGTAAGCGTTGATCCCGCCTTAACGGGAAAGATCTTCAATAACTTCTCCAATGTAACGGTGAGCGAGGTGCTCATCTTTCTTTGCCGCAAGTACGACCTGGATGTGAACTTCATCGGCAGCATCATGTCCTTTTCGCAATATGTGCCCCCGCCCAAGGAAGCGCCCAAATATGTTCCCAAGCAACTGAAGATCTCCTATGACAGCCTTACCAATTACCTGAGCTTCGATTTTTTCAATGATACCTTGTCGGCAGTGGCCAAGGAACTCACGCGCCTCACCGGGCGCAACATGATCATTGCTCCCGACCTCGGCAATAAACTGGTGAGCGGCTTCATCCGCAACCTGCCGCTGAACGAAGCGCTGGCAAAGCTGGCTTTTGCCAATGAACTGGTGATCACCCCTTCGGATAACGACCGGAATTACCTGATAGAGAAACCCGGCAAGACCACGCAGAACAATAAGAACAATGGAGGAGCCAACGCTCCCATGCCCAACGGGCTCAACATTACCCTTGAAGGCAACAACCTTGTTTCGGTAGATGCTTATAACGTTCCCATTGCCGATGTGCTGAATGCCGTTTCAGAAAAAATGCATTTCAACTATTTTTTGTTTTCCAGTCCTGCCGGGAATACAACCGTAACCATAGCCAATGCGAGCTACGATGAGTTCCTGGAATATTTGCTCAACGGCACCGACTATACGTTCAAAAAGGAGAATGATGTGTACCTGATCGGTGAACGCAACCTGGAGCGCCTGCGCAGCACCAAAGTATTCCAGTTTCGTTATCGTACGCTGGAAAAGGTCATTGACCTGATACCAACAGAGCTGAAAAAAAATGTGGAGATAAAGGCATTTCCCGATCAAAACAGTTTGGTGCTGAGCGGCTCCGAACCTAAGATCAACGAGATCATGTCGTTCCTGCTGGAGATAGACCGCCTGGTGCCCATGGTGGTGATCGAGGTGATTATAGTGGATGTGAGCAATTCAAAAACAGTATCAACGGGAATTACTGCCGGTTTGGGGAATAAGCCCGTTTCCACAACGGGTACGGTATTTCCGGGCATAGATCTTACACTCAATTCATCTACGCTCAATGAAGTGATCTCGGGGATAAACGGGTTGGGGATCCTGAACCTCGGGAATGTAACGCCTAATTTTTACCTCACATTGAAAGCGCTCGAAACCGAAGGCGTATTGAAACTTCATTCCACGCCAAAGCTGGCAACGCTGAACGGCTCAACGGCTAAATTGAGCATTGGCAAAACGGAATATTACCTGGAGAAACAAAGTTCAACGGTAGGAGTCCAAAATCCTTTCCCCATCACCACGGAGAATTATAAATCCGTAACGGCAGATCTTTCGCTGACGATCACGCCCATCGTTTCCGGTGATGAGCAGATCACCCTGGAGATCGATGTG
>DATDFI010000608.1:0-15560 GCA_036522695.1 Bacteroidia bacterium
CTCGAGGCTCACCCCGAGCAGCTTTTGCGCTTCGACGGCGAATTCCATTGGCAACTGTTTGAAGACTTCTTTGCAATAACCGTTCACGATCATGCTCACCGCATCCTGGGTTTCCAGGCCGCGCTGGCGACAATAGAAAATTTGATCCTCGCCGATTTTGGAGGTCGAGGCTTCGTGTTCGACCGTCGAGGTCGTATTTTTTACTTCGATGTACGGGAAGGTATGCGCCCCGCACTTATCACCCATCAGCAAGCTATCGCACTGCGAAAAGTTGCGCGCATTTTTTGCGCCTTTGGCCACGCGCACCAGCCCGCGGTACGAGTTATTGCTCCTGCCTGCGGAAATGCCCTTGCTCACAATGGTGCTTCGGGTATTTTTCCCGAGGTGTATCATTTTAGTTCCTGTATCGGCCTGCTGGTAATTATTGGTAACAGCCACGGAATAAAATTCTCCAATGGAGTTATCGCCTTTTAAAATTACGCTGGGGTATTTCCAGGTAATGGCCGATCCGGTCTCCACCTGTGTCCATGAAATTTTTGCATTGTCCTCAAGGCAAATGCCGCGCTTGGTTACAAAATTGTAAATGCCGCCCTTGCCTTCTTTATCACCGGGATACCAGTTCTGCACGGTGGAATATTTCACTTCCGCATTTTTATGCGAAACGATCTCCACCACGGCTGCGTGCAATTGGTTCTCGTCACGCATGGGGGCCGTGCATCCTTCGAGGTAACTCACGTAAGCGCCTTCATCGGCTACAATGAGCGTACGCTCGAATTGCCCCGTGCCCGCAGCATTGATGCGGAAGTACGTGGAAAGTTCCATAGGGCAACGTACGCCTTTGGGGATGTAACAAAAGGACCCATCGCTGAACACAGCTGAGTTGAGCGCGGCAAAATAATTATCAGTGTACGGAACTACGGAGCCCATGTATTTTTTCACCAGCTCGGGATGTTCCTGCACCGCTTCGCTGAACGAACAGAAGATGATCCCTTTCTCGGCCAATGTTTCACGGAAAGTGGTTTTCACACTCACACTGTCGAACACGGCATCCACCGCTATTTGCGATTCCATTCCCACCAGGCGCTTTTGTTCCTCGAGCGAGATGCCCAGCTTCTTGAAAGTATCCAGCAATTCAGGATCTACTTCATCCAGGCTTTTTACTTCTTTCTTTTTAGGCGCAGCGTAATAAATGATATCCTGGTAATCGATCTTCGGGAAACTGAGGTGTGGCCAATGGCGGGGTTCTTCGAGTGTTTGCCAGTAACGGAATGCCTTGAGCCTGAACTCGAGCATCCACCCCGGCTCATTCTTCTTTTTGGAAATGAAACGTACAATGTCCTCGTTCAATCCTTTGGGCGCACTCTCCATTTCGATATCCGAAGTGAAGCCGTACTTATAGTCGGAGGAAATATGCTCTTCTAATATTTTATTATTCTGGTCAGACATTTATTTGTTTACAGTTTACTGTTTGTGGTTTACAGTTAGAGAGGAAGCGAACTCGAGACACGAGACTCTAAACTGAGAAACTTTCACCGCATCCGCAGGTGCGCGAGGCGTTTGGATTTTTGAACACGAATCCTTTCCCGTTAAGTCCGCCTGTGTAATCAAGCTCGGTGCCCACCAGGTAGAGAAAACTTTTTTTGTCAACGGCTATTTTGATGCCTTTATCTTCAAACACCTGGTCGCCTTCCTTCATTTGGTTATCGAATTCCAGCTTATAGGAAAGGCCCGAACAGCCCCCACCCTCAACGCCTACGCGTATAAAAGTCCCGGCCGGCTTGTTCTCTGCTTTCATCAGCTCCAGCGCATGCTGTTTTGCATTTTCTGAAACGGTTATCATTTTTATAGAGTTTTGAATGTCAGTATCTTAATCGGTATTCTTATTTAGACTAATTCTAAACAGATAACAAAGATACCTACTTTTAGGTATATAGCCAAAGATTTTGCGGCCCTATTTCCCTATCTATATATAAGGTATTAATGCGGGTAGGAAGGCGTAGCACGAATGCTTACTTTTGCTTCCCTTATTTTAAAAACCATGCTGGAAAACAAGAACAACCGCACCGAATTAAGCGCAGTGGGCGAGTTCGGGCTCATCAAACATATTTCGGAGGCCGTTAAGATCCATAACGAGAGTACGATCAAAGGCATTGGTGATGATGCGGCCGTGATCGAATACAAGGACAGGGTGACCGTGGTGAGCACGGACATGCTGGTAGAGGGGATCCATTTTGACCTGGCGTATGTTCCGCTGAAGCACCTGGGCTACAAATGCATCACCGTTAATCTTTCGGATATCTATGCGATGAATGCGGAGCCAAAGCAGGTGACGGTCGCGATCTCCATTTCCAATCGTTTTTCACTCGAAGCGGTGGAAGAGCTTTACTCGGGAATGCTGCTGGCCTGCGAGCGTTACGGTGTTGATCTTGTTGGAGGTGATACCACTTCAGCATTGGCGGGATGCGTGATCAGCGTTACCGCGATAGGATTGGGAGTGAAAGAAGAAATTGTTTACCGGAATGGTGCGAAAGAGAAGGACCTCCTGTGCGTGAGCGGGGACCTGGGTGGCGCCTACATAGGTTTGCAATTGCTGGAAAGGGAAAAAAGGATCTTTAGCGAGAACCCGAACATACAGCCCGACCTGGGTGGAAATGATTATGTGCTGGAACGCCAATTGAAACCCGAGGCGCGAAAGGATATCCCTGTTTTGTTAAAAGCGCTGGGTGTGAAACCCACATCCATGATCGATATTTCGGATGGGCTTGCGTCCGAGATCCTGCATTTGTGTGAGCAGTCCGGTGTGGGATGTAATTTATTTGAAGATAAGATCCCGCTTGATCCCATGACGTATACGCGTGCGCGGGATTTCAACCTCGATCCTACTTTATGTGCATTGAGCGGGGGAGAGGATTATGAATTGCTGTTCACCATTCCGCTGGCCGATTTTGATAAGATAAAAGGCAATCCCGATATTACGGTGATCGGCCACATGACTGAAAAAAGTTCGGGTGCGAATATGGTCTCCAAGAGCGGAACTGTTCACCCTATCACTGCGCAGGGCTGGGATGCTCTTTTAAAGAAGTAGAAGTGGCAGTGGCAGTCTTGCTCCCTGCTGCTGCTCCTATACTACCCCTGCTTCCCGCCATTGCTACTGCCACTGCCACTTATTTCCTCACCTTCGCTTTCTCCTCCACAATTTCACGGAACGGGATTTTCTTCATTTTGCTTTCGGCCCAGGAAATAAAATCGAAATATTCGAAGGCGGTGTGTTCAAAAGGATCGTCCTTCAGTTTTATCAATTCATCGTATAATTCTTTATAAGCAAGATTTGTTTTGGAAGGATCTTTTTCGCGTAGCAGGTTGCTGATGAAATCAAAGAACACCGTTTCAAATTTGTACACGCGCTTTTTCGCTTTGAGGTAGCGCTGTGCCGCTTTCATCGTGTACGGGATGATGTCATCGTTCTTCAGCTCGAGGTGTATCACCACGTTCATGATCTCCGCAAAGCAATGTGCGTCTTCAATTTCATCAATGGCTTTGTTGTGAAGGATGCGGTTGTTCCAGCGTAAAGCATTCGAGAATTTCTCCGCTCCGAAATAAGCGTTGGCAATACTGGTGCAGAAATAAGCCTCGCGCACCTTGTTCAGGTTACCTGCATATTTTTCAAGCCCTTCTTCAATTTTAGGAACAAGCTCAAGGGCCTTTTCATATTCGCCAAGGTTGTTGTAGATCGTCATCTCGATGCTGTACGCGCTGGAGAAGAGTTTGATTTCCAGGTCCTCGTTCTTGCTGATCTCGAATTTTTGAGGGACCTCGCGCAGTTTTTTCAGGAACAGGAATACGTGTTCATAATCTTTCAACTGGCTGCACACATATATGATATTGGTGAGGACCGAGAAATAAATATTGGGTTCCTCCTCGAAAATATGCAGGTTGCCTTCCACGAGCTCCACGTTCCTGCGCAGGTATTCATAACAATTCCGATAATCGCCCACACCAAAGTAATAGGCGCTGTAAATGTGGTGGTACAAATATTTTGTTTCGATGGATAGTGCGCTGGCTTCCGTTTGCAGCAAGGTATTATCGATGATCTTTTTAAAATTTTCCAGTTCCTCCGGGTTACGCACCTTGCCCCGTTTATTCAGGATCATGAACAAGCGGCTTTTGATGTTCCAGTAATCGTTAAAATTCTTCACTTTTTCCCCGATCACTTTATCCTCCGTTAAAAAGCGGTTGATGTCCTCTTCCGTCATGCCCGAATAATTATCCTTCTCGATCAGCTTTTTCTCCCACATATATATTTCCAGCAGGCTCGAATGTCTTTCATACTTCCGCGCGATCTTTTTTGCGCTCACTAATAATTTGGAACATTGATCGTACAGTGATTTTTTATAGAGTATCTCTGCGCAATGCAGGTCGCGCTTGAGCTGTGCGTCAATGGACGAGTTGGAATGAAAAGCATCCAGGCTGCGTAAAATGGAATCGTACAACCGTCCTTTCACTATAGAAAATTGCTTGGTGCCGAAGCGCTTAAGCAAAGCAGGCTCATGATAAGTTTCCTGGCCATCGATGGCATCGAAGAGCTTTACATACTGGTTCTGCTCGGCCAAAGTGTGCCTGGAAGCAAATAGCTTGAAGGCCCTTTTTTCGGAGGCGGTGAGTGACCTGATCAATTTGTGCAGGCTATCAGAGGCTTTATTTGACATGTATAATATTGACTTATTTTTTGAGTCCTGTCAGGCGGGTCTTTTCCCGGTTTTCTGCGTTGATGAGCGAGGATCACCACATCCATACACGCCATTTTTTATTCTTATTTACTCTATATAATTCCTCTAAAAATCACCCCACATTTTTTCTTTTTTATTATTTACTCACTTATTAAAGGTACAAATAAGAAAAACCTTTACCGGGATCCTGTTTACTTTACACGTCCCCTCGGAAGTGTTTTTTGATATGTATAAAAATCAAAAATTCTGTATAGGCTGGTTTTAGGGAAGTTTTGAGCCGATATAACCAAATTAAATTACTTATAATCAATCAATTATATATGATAATAGAAGGGAAGGGAAGTATCCAGATATGTATAAGAATGCCAAATTGTGATTTGTGGGAGGCCTGCGGTGCAAATACTTTTACCGCAGTAAAACCGGGGCAGCTTTTTAAACCGACCGGTCCGCACATGGGGATGTTGCCAAGGCCGGTCGGTGAGCTCCTGGTTTAGTGGAGGAGAAAAATATTTTCAATGCCCCATCTGCCTCACGGGGTGCTCCTTCAAAGGATCTCCGCTAATTAAAACCACTCGTCATGAAAGCAAAACTACTGTTCACTTCATTTCTTTTTGCGGTGAATTTTTCCTTCGCGCAGGTATCGGCCGATCTCGATATTAATAATGTGAAGGCGCGCATTAATCCCGGTGGAGATCTTTTCTGGGATTTTCAAACGGCAAGGTTCGAGGTGCCGAAGGGCAGCGGCATCAATTCCATTTTTGCGGCCAACCTTTGGATAGGCGGGATGGATAATCAAAATCAATTGCATGTGGCTGCGCAAACCTACCGCCAGGCCGGAACCGATTTTTATCCCGGCCCGCTCGATACCCTGAACGTGGATATCCTTTCTTCCGTTTCAAATTCCGCACAATGGAACAGGGTGTGGAAAATAAATAAAAGCACCATCGACAGCTTTAAGCTCGGGTTGTTCCAAACCATTCCGCAAAGTATTATGAACTGGCCGGGCAATGGTGACCCGCAATACAACCAAAATAATTATCTCGCCCCGTATTTCAACGCGGGAGGCACATGGAAATATGAACCTGCAAGCGGTGATTACCCCATCATAAAAGGCGACCAGGCCATTTATTTCATTTACAACGACCATATGCAAGGTGTGAACCATACCGAATCGAAAACCAGCTTACCGCTTGGCGTGGAGATCCATGGGATGGCCTATGCATTTAAATGTTCAGGCGATTCAGCGCTCGACAATACCATCTTCATTCATTACAAAATAATCAACCGCAGTTTTTTTCAATGGCAAAATTGTTATGCCGGTATGTGGTGTGATTTTGATATTGGAGATTATTCGGATGATTACGTGGGTTGTGATGTTACGCGCCAATGCTTTTACGGGTACAATGGTGATGCAACTGATGGTACAGGAGGCCCCGGAACTTATGGAACAAAACTGGGAGCGCAGTCGGTGGTCTTTTTGCATGGTTTGGAAAGCGATTCGGCCGATGGTGTCGACAACAACAAGAATTGTATGATAGATGAGCCAGGTGAGACAAGTTTGATGAGTAAATTTCTCTATTATAATAATGATGGTAGCGTTATAGGAAATCCTGATACTGCCTATCACTATTATAATTACTTACGGGAATTATGGAAAGATAATACTCCAATGAGTTACGGAGGTAATGGTCATAATTCGGGCCAGCCCTGTAATTATATGTTCCCGGGTTTATCCGACCAGCAATATGGTTGGGGGCTTGGCGGAACCTGCGCACCTTTCAACCCCGTGTCCTCAGCACCATGGGATGAAGGTTCATCCAATAACGCACCTGGCGATCGCAGAGGCTTAGGTTCAAGCGGTCCTTTCACCATGGTGCCAGGTGGAGTTTATACACTCGACCTCGCTTATGTTTTTGGAAGGGATTATACGGCAAGCGGTGTGCAGCAAAGTTTGAACGTGATGAATACACGCATCGATTCCATCCGCTCTTATTTCAATAATAATTCAACCCCTTGCGGACAGATCTTCAACACCGGCATTGCGCAACAGCAGCACCATGAAGATATTTTCACGTTGTATCCAAACCCATCGAGCGATGTGATCAATATTCATTACACCGGCAATGCTAAAAATATCCCAGTGACGATTTTCGACATCACCGGCAAGGAAATAATGAAACTCAATTCATCGCAATTGAAAAACAGCATTGACATAAGCAGTTTGCCTGCCGGCCTCTATCTCATCCGCGTAAGCGATGGAGAAAGGGTGAGCACAAAAAAGTTTGTGAAAGAGTAGGTTTTGGTTAGTGATGATTAAAGGCAAGAACGTCCCGGTGACCGCAACCGGGATTTTCTTTTTTGATTTATCTTTGGTTTTCTCCCATGCTCGCACGACTTAAAATATTCTTACATCTCCTTTATACCTTTATACCTCTATACCTTTTCCCTTTTTCCTCCTCCGCTCAATCCTACAACTTCCGCAATTACTCCGTTGATGACGGATTGCCCTTCATCCAGGTGAGTACCATTTTCCAGGACAGCAAGGGTTATTTGTGGAGCGGTGGTTATGGGGGGCTCAGCAGCTTTGACGGAAAAAATTTCGTGAATTATGCGCCTAAGGATGGGCTCGCGGATCACTCGGTGACCTGCGTTGCGGAGAGCATGCATAATGAATTGTGGGTGGGGACCATTAATGGTCTTAGTATTTATGACGGGTATAAATTCAGAAATTATACTGTGAAGAATGGTTTACCAGATGATAAAATCAATGCGCTCTATAAAACAAAGTCTGGAACAATTATAGTTGGAACGGATAAGGGGCTGGCGGGTTACAATTCGAGCGATACGGGATTTGTTAAAGATGATAACAAAAGCCCCGAAACTTCCTGTACAAATTGTGTTTGGGACCCAATGCCAGATGTACATATTAATGCGATATCAGGCAATAAGAATTGGATATGGTTCGGCACCAACAAGGGTATTACGATGCGGGGAGAATATGAACCGTGGCAGAAGAACTATTCTTCTGAAAATGGTTTGTGTTCAAACAATGTTATCTCAATTGCCGCTACTGATGGGGAAGGCGTTTGGATAGGAACTGATTTTGGCCTAAGCCATTTTATAGATGATAAATTCATTAACTACCACGTCAAAGACGGTCTGCCCGGTGAAAAAATAAATGCACTCACCATCGATGCGCAGGGAATTTTATGGATAGGTACGGATAATGGTTTGTGCCGTTATGATGGAAAGGATTTCTTCACCTACACCATCAGCGATGACATCAACAGCAACCTCATTCATTCCCTGTATTGCGATTTCGAAGGTAATTTGTGGATAGGAACTTTTTCAGGATTGTACAAGCATCGCGATGATGCTTTCATCAGTTTCACTAAAAAGGACGGGCTCACCACCAGTTTCGTTTATCCCATTGTTCGTGATCGATATCACACGCTGTGGGTGGGCACCAACCAGGGCGGGCTGTTTCATCGCAAGGACGGAAAATTTGAGAATTATACAACGAAGGATGGCTTGCCCGGCAACACCATCCATTCCGCCATGCTCGATCGCGACAGCAATGTATGGATAGGAACAGATAATGGTTTAAGCGAGATCGTGAACAGCAACGCAAAAATAAATTTCAAAAATATTTTACCGCGTGATGGATTGATCAGCGACTCGGTCACCTACATCATGCAGGATAAAAGCGGCTTGCTGTGGTTGGGCGGGCATGAAGGCGTTACCGTACTCGATCTCAAAGCTCCTGCCGGAAAGAATCTTTCCAAAATCAGGTTTCCCGGTGCGGGATACAACAATTACGATGTGTGGTACATCATGCAGGATTCCAAAGGGCGGATTTGGTTCGGTACATATCTCGGAGGGGTTTTCTGGTGCGATCTTTCAAACCCGGGTGTCATTCATTCCTTCAATAAAGAAAATCCGAAATTCAAAAGCCGCTCGGCATTCGGTATAGTGGAAGATAAAGGTGGCAGCCTGTATTTCGGCACGTTCGAAGGCGTGATACGTTACAACGAAGCTTCCAACGAGTTCATCTCCTTCAGTGAAAAGGATGGAATGAGTTCCGATCTTGTTTATTCCATAGTGCCTGATGAATTGGAAAATGTGTTGTGGGCCGGCACCAACCAGGGCCTGAACAAGATCGACATTGATGAGTTTAAAAGTACGGGAAAAAAAGTGATAGAGCCTTATGGTAAGGAAGAAGGATTCACGGGAGTAGAATGCAACAGCACGGGAGTGTTTCGCGAAACGGACGGAACAATTTGGTTCGGTACGGTGAACGGGCTCATTAAATATGATCCCAAAGAATACAAGGAGAACACAGCCGAGTCGAAAACGAATATCACGGGCATTCGCTTATTTTACAGCGATACCACGCTTGCGAATAATGTTCAATTGAATTGGTACGATAATAATATCTCTTTCGAATTCATCGGGATCTGCTTCACCAACCCCGCCAAGGTGCGCTACTCTTACATGCTCGAGGGGGCGGATAAGGATTGGTCGCCCGAAACAAAAAATACCGTGGCCCGCTTTTCCAACCTGTCTCCCGGCACTTACACGTTCAAAGTAAAGAGCCGTAATAACGAGGGAAAATGGAATACGGTGCCTGTGAGTTTTACCTTCACCGTTCTTGCGCCCTGGTGGAAAACCTGGTGGTTCCGCATTGCGTTCATCATGGTCATTGTATCATCGGTATATTTTGGCGTGCGCTTTCGCGTGCGGCAGGTAGAATACAACGAGCGTAATAAAGTATTGCTGGCGAATAATGAGCTGAAAGCGCTGCGTGCGCAGATGAACCCGCATTTTATTTTCAATGCCCTCAACTCCATTCAGCATTTTATAATGACGAGTGACGAGCAAGGCGCTTCCAAGTACCTGAACAAATTTGCCAAACTTATCCGCAGCATTTTGAATAATACGGAAAAGAGCAGCGTTTCGCTTAAAGATGAAGTGGAGTCTTTGCGACTGTATATAGAACTGGAGATGTTGCGCTTCGAGAATAAATTCGATTATGAAATAAATGTGAACGCGGATGTAGACCTTGATTTTTACGAAGTACCCACATTGCTTATTCAGCCTTATGTGGAAAATGCCATCATTCACGGCCTTGTGCCAAAGAGCAGGGACGGGCATTTGCGGATCAACATCAGCATAGAAAATAATTTTATTGTTTGTGTGATCACTGACAACGGTATTGGCCGGCAGCGCTCGGCCGAGCTGAAAGCCAATTCAGTGAAGAAAGGCCATCGCTCGCTGGGAATGAAGATCACGCGCGACCGGCTCGAGCTGCTCAACAGCGTGCACAATTCCAGCCTGAGCGTGAACATCATCGACCTTTATGATGAAAAGAATGAGCCGGTCGGCACAAAGGTGGAAATATTCATCCCCGTGGTTTAATTTTTAAATTAGTAGTATGATACGTACGGTTTTAGTTGAAGATGAAAAGAAAAGCCGCGAGGTTTTGCAAAAGATGATCGAGAAACATTGCCCGGAGCTGGAGCTGGTGGGCATGGGCTCATCGGTGGCCGAAGGCGTGGAACTCATCAAATCGAAAAAGCCCGAGCTCGTTTTCCTCGATATTGAATTAACGGACGGCACCGGCTTTGATGTGCTGGAAAAAACGCAGGGCGAAAAATTTGATGTGGTGTTTGCCACGGCTTATGATCAGTATGCGATAAAGGCGATCAAGTACAGCGCTATCGATTACATGCTGAAGCCTTACGATATCGATGAGCTCAAGAGCGCAGTAAAAAAGATCGCGGACAAACGTACTAACACATCGCCCGATCTAAATAATATCCGGTTCTTACTCGAGAATTTCAAAAAGCAGGATGAGAACTACAACAAGATCACGTTACCCACCGGCAATGCATACGAGATCGTGTTGATCAAAGACATCGTACATTGCGAAGCGGATGGATCGTACACCAGGTTCGCTTTGGCCGATAAGCGTCACTTTATGGTGACCCAGAACCTGAAACATTACGAAGATATTTTACCCCAGGATAAATTCTTACGTGTGCATCACGCCCACCTCATCAATATGGATCACGTGGTGCGTTTTTTAAAAGAGGACAGTGGCTATGCCATTATGAGCGATGGGTCCAAGATCGAGATATCGAGAAGGAAAAGGGAGCAATTCCTGGACATCCTTAATAAAATGGGATGAGGATTCCGGGGAATTCTGAATTCCAAACCGCACTCCTGCTTGTGCGGTTTTTTTATGTTGCTCATCATAAGACCGTTCATCACAATAATTTTCTCCACACTTTATAAATTGTACTTTAGCTTATAAATTTCAACAATTCGTAATTCGTCTTTTGTAATTCGCAGCGCTATGAAATACACACCCATCAACTCCAGGCTTTTTATTGAGAACCGCAAACGTTTCGTAAAAAAGCTGAAGCCCGGTGCATTGGCCGTTTTCAATGCGAACGATATCATGCCCACCAATGCCGATGGGAGCATGATGTTCATACAGAACTCCGATCTTTTCTGGCTGAGCGGCATCGACCAGGAAGAAAGCATACTCGTGATCTTCCCGGATGCCAAAAATCCTGCACACCGTGAAATTCTTTTTCTGAAAGAGACCAACGAGCATATTGCCGTTTGGGAAGGACATAAATACACAAAGGCCGAAGCCACCGGAACATCGGGCGTGCAAACGGTGTACTGGCTCTCGCAGTTCTTCACCATTTTTAATACGCTGATGAGTGAATGCGAAAAAGTGTACCTGAACACCAACGAGCATACGCGCGCTTTTGTGGAAGTGGAAACACGTGAAGCCCGCTTTGTGAAATGGTGCATGCAGCGTTATCCTTTGCATCGCTATCATCGCTCGGCCCCCATCATGCACGAGCTGCGCGCCATCAAATCGAAATACGAGGTGGAACTGATACAGCAGGCTTGTGATATAACAGGAAAAGGTTTCCGCAGGCTTTTGAAATTCGTGAGGCCCGGTGTGATGGAATATGAGATAGAAGCGGAGCTGGTCCATGAATTCATCCGCAACCGCTCACGCGGGTTTGCGTACGGGCCCATCATCGCCTCGGGCGCGAGCGCTTGTGTGCTGCATTACACACAAAACAATATGGAATGTAAAGCCGGTGATGTGCTGTTGCTGGATGTGGCGGCTGAGTATGCTAATTATGCGAGCGACCTTACACGCTGTTTGCCGGTGAGCGGAAAATTCAGCAAAAGGCAGAAGAATGTTTACAACGCAGTGCTGCGCGTGATGCGTGGCGCGATGGAAATGCTTAAGCCGGGCACCATTTTGGATGAATATCACAAAGAGGTAGGTCAACTCATGGAAGAGGAGCTGGTCAAACTCAAATTGCTTCGTTCATCGGAAGTTCGCAAGCAGGACCCGAACAACCCTTTGTACAAAAAATACTTCATGCATGGCACTTCACATTTCCTCGGTTTGGATGTACATGATGTGGGCGACCGCTATCGTCCTATGGAAGAAGGCATGGTGTTCACCTGCGAGCCGGGCATTTACATCCCTGCCGAGAACCTCGGCATACGATTGGAAAATGATATCCTTCTCACCAAAAAGGGCAACGTTGACCTGATGGAAAATATCCCGATAGAAGCGGAGGAGATCGAGGAGTTGATGAATTAGCAGTCTTTTTCGGAGATGTCGACTGCGTGCTGGACTGCCTTTTATTATGACTACACAAGATAAATACGCGAATTTTGAATGTGGAAAATATTATCACGTGTATAATCGTGCGATAGGCAGTGAACGATTGTTTTTCAAAGATGAGAACTACCGCTATTTTTTAAGAAAGTATAAGTTTCATTTAAATTCTTTCCTGGAGACATACGGTTATTGTCACCCGTTCCTTTTCCGGATATTAATTTTGAGAAAAAATTTGAAAGACAGGGGGAATTTGAAAAAGCAGGTATTGAATTTGATGAATAAAAGCACGCAGATGCTATCGCGGGAAAAGCGATGACATCTCTCCCCACACTATGCGCCACACATCCTTCCGAAATATAAACATCCGTTACTCCGATACCGGGAAAGGAAGGGCCTTAGTGCTGCTCCACGGGTTTCCGGAATCGCTGCACATCTGGAAGGAATTTTCAAAGGAACTGGAAAAAAAATTTCGCGTGATCGCGATCGACCTGCCGGGATTCGGTGAAACGCCCGCCATCGGTTACGCACACAGCATGGACCTGATGGCCGAATGTGTGAAGGCCGTGATGGATGATATAGGTTACAGGAAATATGTAGTGGTAGGCCATTCCATGGGCGGTTATGTGGCGCTCGCTTTCGCGGAACTTTTTCCTAAATATGTTTCTGGGATCTGCTTGTTCCATTCCTCCGCTATTGCTGACAGCGAAGAAAAAAAGAAGGACCGCTTGCGTGGAGTGGAGATCGTGAAAAAGGACCAGCGGCATTACGTGAGCGGGCTCATCGATAAATTATTCGCACCTGGGAATATTCCCGCTTTTCAAAAAGAGATCGAAGCCTTGAAAGAGATCGCGTACCGCACTCCCGCTGCGGGTATCATCAATGCACTGCTGGGAATGAAGGACCGTCCCGACCGCCAGCACGTGCTCAAAAAAGCGGGGTTCCCGGTGCATTTCATCATTGGCAAGCAAGACCAGGTGATGCCGTACGATGTTCTGTTCCCTCAAACTAAACTTGCACCCAGGGGAAGTTCACTCGTATTAGAACATACCGGCCACATGGGGTTTTACGAAGCAAAGGAAGAAGCACAAAACTCACTGATAAAATTTTCGAGGAAGTGTTTCAGAAATGAAAAGAAATAGGCCCCGGTCATTTTTCTAATGGAGATCCTCCCGTCCACCGATCATAGTTTACTTGCCGCTTTGAACGAAGAAGCACAAACGCTTCATCATAAATTATATCCGCAACTTTTCAAGCCGTACAATAAAACGGAAGCTTCGGAATTTTTCAAAAAGACACTGGGTGATAAAGATGCAAAAGCATTTGTCGTATTTGAAAATGGACAAGCGCTCGGTTATATTTTTTTATTCATAAAGGTGATCCCTGAAAATACCTTCATACACGCGAAACATTTTATCTTGCTGGACCAGGTCTCCGTCCTGGAAAAGCATCGCGGAAGAGGGATCGGGAAATTGCTGATCGATCATGCGATCTCTTTTGCAAGGTCCTTGCACCTGAACAGGATCGAACTCAACCACTGGTCGCTGAATGAACCAGCCCGCAACTTTTTTAATAAGTGTGGTTTTGAATACTTCAATGAAAAAATGGCAATGGACCTGGAGTAGGAATTATTTCCCCGCGTGCCTGAAGTAACGTCCCATCTGCATCACGCTCCGGCCATCGTAAATGCCCATTCGTAAATTTGCCACGCACAAAAAAATAAAACCCCGGGGACCAGTACCCGGGGTTTCGTGTTTTCAATGTTTTATGGTATCAGAAGATAACATTGAAGACGTAATAGAAAATGAACGATACTGTGGTAATTGCCAGCAGCACGGTAACAGATCCTGCGCCCTTATGATTATACTTCCCGCTCTCGCTGCGCTTCATCTCCATATGCCTGCGATAGGTGTGCTCATGAAGGTTAACCCTGTGGTTCCTCGAACCGAGAACAGGATTATGAATGTTGTGCGTTTCCATTTTATTTTGTTTTAAGGTGTACTTATATATAGGTACTGGTCTGTGATCTTTTGATTTTTTTAGCAGGCTTGCCTGCCGGAGCTTTATAACGATGCGATAGCAACGTTGTAAAGCGTAGGCAGGGTGCCGACCGGCTTGAACAACATCCCCATTTTGTTGGCCGGTCGGCTATTCCTGTCCCGATTAACGCGGGAAAAGGTTTGCTTATGTTTCGGCAAGGCCCGGACTGCCCTCCGGTTTCCTTTGTCGTTATAAACCCATTTGCACATTTGCAAACCCTCCTTAATATTCAATGAACGTAATAACAAGTTAACCTGGTTCAAATGTATGGCGCCAAAATGCCCTTGGGTAGCGCCTTCTAACAAGTGGCGGTGATTTCCTAATAAGTGGTCGGTTTGGGCAAATAAGTGGTAACAAAAAGGGGATATCCGGTAAGGCTGTAGAGCTAAAGTGCTGGAGAATAGGGAGGTTCAGTAGCGAGAGGGCAGTGATGGATAGGGCCGGTATTCCCGTTTTTCGCTGCAAGCTGCGCGGCTGTCTTATAAAGAGGCAAGCTCTGGCGAAGGGAAATGTCGCGCAGGCTTTCCGCTGCAACCGGGGCTATTTTGAAAGGCAGGCATTTCATGGCACCGGGTTCTTTGCAATGGGATCGTTTCAATTTAATCCGAAAATGACTTGCGCGCTTGTCATGTCATGTGTAGTTGAAAGAACGGGCTGCTTTGGGTGAGCACCCGCTGTAATTTGGAAGCTCATGCATCACCACGTCAAGAGGGCCGCTCAGCTTCCCGTTTTTTTCAATTAAATTTGTGTTCCATTTATCATTCATGAAAAAGGTTTTCCTCGCGGCTATCGCGGTCGTTTCTTTTCAGTTCACTTATGCCCAAAGCTGGATGCAGGTAAGCTCGGGCACCGATGCGCCTGTTAACGCACTTATCATTTATAATAATGAGCTCATCATTGGCGGTGATTTCACTTCTCCTTTCAATGGCATCGCCAGGTGGGACACCACTAATTTTCTCTCCATAGGACTTGGCGTTGACACATCCGTTAATTGTTTCGATACGCTGGGCGGAAATTTATACGCGGGCGGGAATTTTACAATAATGGATACCGTAGCTGCAAATAATATAGCGATGTGGAATGGCCTTAGCTGGTCGGCATTGGGTACAGGCACCAACGGCCCGGTTTAC
>DATDFI010000609.1:0-4563 GCA_036522695.1 Bacteroidia bacterium
CACTGTCGAAAGACTGAATTTGTGTGCCATCGTACCAGGATACGCCTTTGTTGGAGCCGAACCAGATGTTACCGCTGTCGTCCTCGCAAATTCCGTAAGTGGCCAATCCTTTGATGCCATCCTTAGCGGTGAAGTTGGTGAAGGAAGATCCATCGAAGCGGCTCACACCGATCACCGTACCCAGCCACAGGTAGCCGCGACTATCCTGGAAGATGCCGCTGATGTTGGATTGGGAGAGCCCGTCCTCAACAGTATAGGTTTGAAGATCGAACTCACGCCCGGCAGGAATTATTTTTTGCGCGTGCAGGGGTGTGCCGGCAAGCAGGCAGCAGAGTACGAGCGTGACATTTAGAAACAAAAAACGCATAAGGGCTTATGCGTAAATATAGGAAGAATGGGGGAAGGGAGGCACAGCTGTACTCGGCCTGTTTTTTATTCTTACTGGACCTGGAATAGATACGTTCAAGCAGCCAATTCGCTACCTCAGGACTGAAATCCGGCTCAGCCATTATTTTATCGGAGATCGCTTCATTAATTGTGATCCGGCCTGGACCAAAGAAAATTTGCTTTCTCGCGGAAGTTCTGCATCACCGGGGCGTAAAACGATGAAAAAGTCCCATAAAGATATTTATTGTCATAATACGACAAAATGTAGCAATTTACCGACACACGCTCAAGGGCGAGGTTTAGGAACTTCGCTGTGTGATACAGCAAAAAATAGGTGAGCGCATAGCGAGGATCAGAAAGAGCAAGGGCCTGAAACAGGAGCAGCTTGCCGATGAGTTGGGTATTACAACAAGTACGATCTCGAAGATCGAGCGCGGGGAGATAGACGCAAGCATTTCACGCCTCAGCCAGATCGCCAAAGCGCTAAAGGTAACGCCACAGGAATTTTTCGGGGACCCCGAGTCCTCGCACGAGGAGAAGAACAAATACGGTTACGCCTCTAAGGATGAAATGGAGACGCTAACCCGGCTGGTGCATGCCCTCGCGGACAAGATCGATAAACTGAGCCATGCCGTGGAAGGGAAAAGAGTAAAGAAGAAACCGCGCGGGAAAAAATAGGATATTAGATAGAGCCTGTAGCAAGGAGTAAGGAGATGGCCGTCAAACGATTGACGGCTTTTATTTTTGTTCCAGCGTACCTAAAAACTCCTCTATCGTCATTGCATCTTCCAGTTTAAAATCACCAATACGTGTGCGGCACAGCGCAGCAAGATAAGCCCCGCTGCCCAGCGCCTCACCCAGGTCGCGCGCCAGCGCACGTATGTAGGTGCCTTTGCTGCATACCACCCTAAAATCAACTTCGGGCATGGCAATGCGTGTGATCTCGAACCGGCTGATGAGGATCTCTTTGGGGCTGATCTCGGCTGTTTTTCCCGAGCGCGCAATGTCGTACGCGCGTTTGCCTTTTACCTTAACAGCCGAAAAAATAGGCGGGGTTTGCAATTGTGGTCCGGTGAATTTCTTAGCTGCGGCAAAGATCATGTCCTGGGTGATGTGTGCAGTGGGAAAGGTTTTGTCCACCGGTTTTTCCAGGTCGTAGCAGGGAGTGGTGGCGCCTAAAAAGAAGGTGCCGGTGTATTCTTTCTCCTGCGCCTGGTATTTCTCGATGTTCTTGGTCTCTTTTCCTGTGCAGATGATGAGCAGGCCTGTGGCGAGGGGATCGAGGGTGCCTGCGTGACCTATCTTCAATTTAGGACTTGGGATCTGGGATTTAGGATTTTCCTCCGATTCAGCCGCATGCCGGCCATGGACCGCATATTTTTTTTTGATCGCCCATTTGATCTTGTTCACGGCATCAAAGGAGGTCCAGCGGTACGGCTTGTTGATGAGCAATACTTTTCCTGCTTCAAAAACATTCATTTTTCTAAAGCATTGTTAAGTTGTACCCGAGCAAATATAAAATGAGTACGATGCTTCCGAGCGCGATGCGGTAATACCCGAAAATGCGGAAGCCGTGTTTGGTGAGGTAATTAATGAAAAAGCGTATGCTCAGCATCGCAATGATGAACGCAACAATGTTACCGATGATCAGCAGGCGTATCTCATCCCCATGAAAGCCGTTGCCCGCTTTGTAAAAATCCCAAAGTTCTTTTACGGTGGCAGCTAACATCGTAGGCACTGCGAGGAAAAAAGAAAATTCGGCTGCGGCCTTTTTATTCAGCTTTTGTGTTAATCCTCCAATTATGGTGGCAGCCGAACGCGAAACACCGGGGAACATCGCAGCGATAACCTGGAACAAACCGATGATGAATGCTTTTTTATCCGATTTCAATTCCGGCTCTCCGTTCTCTTCCGTTTTCCGGAACCAGTTATCGAGCAAAAGAAAAATAATTCCACCTGCAAGCAATGCCACCGCTACTACGACCACGTTCTCCAACATGGCCTCGATGTGTTTTTTGAAAAGCACCCCGAAGATCGCAGCTGGAATAAAGGCTATGATGAGTTTTTTATAAAAGTCGAGGTCGATCTTTCCTAAAAACCTTTTCCAGTACAGGAACACCACCGATAAAATAGCGCCAAGCTGTATGCACACGGTGAACATCTTCACAAAAGGCAGGCTCGCAATGCCCATTACCGATGAGGCGATGATCATATGACCCGTGGAGGAAATGGGGAGGAACTCGGTCAGTCCTTCGATGATGCCGAGAATAATGGATTGTAAAATATTCATCAGGGAATCAGTTCTCCTCGTTAGTGGTCTCCGTTTCTTCTTCCGCCACTTCTTCGCCACGGGGCTTTCGCATAATGGCCACGAAAACCACTGCAAAGCCGAGCAGGATCACAATGGGAGAAAGGGTAAGCCTGCGGAAGCTGAATAATTCTTCGGGATGGAATTCATTGGGATTGTCGGCCTTCCCGCCCACCATCAGCAGGAAACCGATCACGAGGATCACAACCCCGGCAATAAGAATGCGGAAATTGGCAGGAGGAATGGCAAAACCCGAAGAGGGAACGGGATTCGATTTTTTTTCTTTTTTACTCATGGCTCAGTATTTTTTCCCGCTCTTGATCGTATCAGTAATACAGGTCGTCCGTTTTTAATCTCAGGTATTTACGCACGGCCAGAGAGGTAGAGGCCCACGAAATTACGATTCCCATCAACACCACCAAGCCAAAAAGACTTAAAAAAAGCTGGCTGTCCACCACTTTAAGGAAATCCGGTATAAGGCGAATAAAGAACCAGGTCATGCCCACCAGCAGGGCAATGGCCACAATAGCGCCATAGATACCCTGTAAGATGCCGCGCACCACGAATGGTCTTCGTATAAAACCCTGCGTGGCGCCAACCAGTAGCATAGTGCGGATAAGAAACCGCTTGGAATAAATGGCAAGACGAATGGTATTGTTGATGAGTGCGATGGCGATCACCATGAGCAGCACAATAAAGAAACCGAAATACAACAGTACGGTGCTGATGCGCGTGTTCACCAGGTCCACGTGTCCTTCGTGGTAACGGAAATCTTTAACAATAGCATTGCGCATGATCTGTGCCTTGATGCCGTTCACCGTGTCGCGAAGTATGCTGTCGTTATTTGCGTAGGCGGCTTTCAAGCGCAGGTCGATGGAAGCAGGAAGCGGATTATTATTATCGAGCAGGGGCATAAAATTATCTCCCACTTCTTTCAGGTAAATTTCGCGGGCTTTATCTTTTGAAATAAACTCGGATGTTTTTACGAAGGGAGAAGCATCCAGGCTTTTTTGCAGGCGCTGTATGTCCACTTCTTTCGCGTCATCGTTCAGGTACACTTCAAAGCCAATGCTTTCTTTCACATGATCGGCTACCTTTTGCGCGCTTAACAAAATAAGTCCGAGCAAGCCGAGCAGGAACAGCACCAGTGAAAGACTGATCACCGTGGTGATGGAGGAGGAAGCGACCCTTCGTTTTGAATATTTATCCGACACGTTTTAAAACTTTATGCTGCTAAATTAAGGGAGTGCAGCCATGCGCGGAAAGCCGTTCGGCATAGTTTTTCAGCCCCGGATTGTTAATGAAATGGGAAATGTACGGGCTGCAGCTGGACCCACCCTCACTAAGTTTACCCTTTCGGCAAAATGAGCAACTTTTCTTCTCTGTGGAAGCGCCTGGGCAACCTGGGCGCTGCGCATTGCACAACCCTGCATGACCGCAAGGTGGTGCGTTTCATGAACAGGCTGGCCCCTGTGTGCGGGAGCGTAGGAATAGTTTATCTCGGCTTGCTCAAACTTAAATTCGGGGTGCTGAGCGCAGGGCTCGATATTTTCCAGGTGATCTGTTGCCTTGCATTATCCTGCATCCCGGGCCTGAACAAAAGAGGGAAGATCCTCGTCTCCAAGATCATTTTTTCCCTGGTGCCTTTATCGCTCGTATTGGCCATATGCATTTCGGTGGGGCGTGGCGATGGTGGCAATTACATGTTCTTTGCCACAGCTATTTTGCCCCTTATGCTTTTCAGGGAACGGTGGATGTACATTCTTTTCTTTTCGGTGAGCGTGATCGGCTTTTATGCTGTCAACTATTATCTCGACCACCATGAGCCCCTGGTAAAGATCCCGGCCGAATTCCTTGCGTTATCCTAT
>DATDFI010000610.1:0-5139 GCA_036522695.1 Bacteroidia bacterium
CGACATCGAAAAGATCCTTAACGAGATCAACAAAAAGAAATAATCACTTTTTGTGCCGCTTCTTCAACACCTCCAGGACATCTTCAAGCCGGGTATCCTTTGCGGCCAGCAGCACCAGGTAATGGAATAAAAGGTCGGCCGCTTCATTGCGAAACAGTTCCTCGTTGTTATCCTTCGCTTCGATCACCAGCTCAGTAGCTTCCTCTCCTACTTTCTGTGCGATCTTGTTTATTCCCTTCGCAAACAAAGAAGCAGTATAGGAATTTTCAGCCGGATCATTTTTCCGGTCAAGAATGACCGTCTCCAGCTGATCAAGGAAATCATTCGAAATATTTTTTTCTTCGAAGCATGTATCTGACCCGGTATGGCACACCGGTCCATGAGGCTTAGCGAGTACAAGCAAGGCATCGCTATCGCAATCGATCTTTATCTCCTGCACATCCAGGAAATTCCCGCTCTCCTCGCCCTTCGTCCACAATCTCCTTTTGGAGCGGCTGAAAAACGTCACGCGCTTTTCACTTTGAGTTTTGGCAAAGGCTTCGGCATTCATATAGCCGAGCATCAGCACTCTTCGCGTTACCGCATCCTGGATGACGGCCGGAACAAGACCATCGGCAAATTTTTCAAAACCTGGTTTCATCTTTTATTTTTTTATGAGCGGGTCTTCATCTCTTGTGGCACCTGTGGTACCTGCCGGCAGGGCACGTTACAAGGTAACGTGTCGGCCACCAGGGCTAAACTCATCGGGCTGCATTTTTTGCACCTGCCCTTCTAACAAACTCATCTCCTCACCGGGATGTTTTTTTCCGCCAAAAATCTTTTCAGTTCCTGTATTCCAATTTCTTTAAAATGAAAAACGCTGGCCGCCAAAGCTGCATCGGCCTTCCCCTTCTCAAATACGTCTGCAAAATCCTGCATTTTTCCCGCGCCCCCGCTCGCGATCACCGGGATATTCACGGCTCCTGCGATCAAGGAAGTAATGTCATTCGCAAAGCCTTCCTCCGTCCCATCCCTGTCCATTGACGTCAGTAATATTTCCCCCGCACCCTCCTTCGCTCCAAACTTTGCCCACTCCAACGCACTTATACCGGCACGCTCTCTTCCACCATTCAAATACACATGATAGCTCCCGTTCTCCTCCTTCACATCCATGGCCAGCACCACGCACTGGCTCCCGAAACGATGCGCCAACTCGTAAATAAGTTTCCTGTTCTTCACCGCAGCCGTATTCACCGATATCTTATCAGCGCCCGAATCGAGCAGCAAGGAAACATCCTCCGCTGTGCGGATCCCTCCTCCAACGGTAAAAGGAATATTGATATGCGAGGCGATCTTCGTCACCAATTGCGACAAAGTCTTCCTCCGTTCATTTGTTGCCGTAATATCAAGGAAGACCAACTCATCTGCACCTTCCACCGAATAATGCATCGCCAGTTCCACCGGGTCGCCCGCATCCCTCAAATGCTCGAAGTGCACACCCTTTACGGTGCGACCGTCTTTGATGTCGAGACAGGGTATTATGCGTTTGGTTAACATTTACGATCCGGGAATTACGATGTACGATCGGCCTGACGGGTAAAATTTTTAAGTTCTTGGGGGGTGATACGTCCTTCGTATATGGCTTTTCCTATTATCACACCCTTACACCCGATCTTTTCCAATGCGATCACGTCAGGCATTTTCGAAACACCTCCGCTCGCGACCAGGTTCAAGCCAGGGAAATCGGCAAGGATCTTCTCGTACAACAACACCGAAGGCCCCTGCAGCAACCCATCTTTTGAGATATCCGTGCAAAATATATTACTTACACCCATCTCCAACCGTTCGCGGATAAAATCGATAACGGGGATTTTTGTTTGCTCCTGCCAACCGCTCACAGCGATCATCTCATCCTTCACATCCGCGCCAAGCAAGATGCGGTCGGGGCCGAATTCGTTTATCCATTCCATAAATAACCCGGGGTGCTTTACGGCAACGCTTCCAATGGTTGCAATGGCTGCCCCGGAATCAAATACGGTCTTGATATCCTCATTACTCTTAATTCCTCCACCAAAATCGATCACGAGCTTCGTTCCCCCGCTTACCCGCTCAAGTACGCCAAGATTAATCACCCTTCCCGCCCTGGCACCGTCCAGGTCCACCAGGTGCAAACGCTTTATGCCTATCGCTTCAAATTCTTTAGCTGCCTCCAGGGGGTCCTCACGGTAGACCTTCTTCTGTGCATAATCGCCCTGGGTAAGCCGCACACATTTTCCCTCAATGATATCTATAGCAGGAATAATTTCGATCATAGAGCCAAAAAATTTTTCAGGACCTGCTCGCCTGCTCTTCCCGATTTTTCAGGATGAAACTGCACTGCAAAAAAATTATCCTTTTGTATAGCCGAGCTGAATTCCCCTTCGTAATCCGTAAGCGCAATGGAATATTCTCCCTTCTCCACGAAAAAACTGTGCACAAAATAAAAGAATGCATTCTCTTCTACGCGATCGAACAAAGGCGACCTTAGATCATAAGCATTGTTCCAGCCCACTTGCGGCACCTTGTTCCCTCTGAATCTTTTCACACGCTTATCAAATAATCCCAAACATTTTGTATCGCCTTCCTCCGAAAATTCACACATCAGCTGCATACCCAGGCAAATCCCAAGCACGGGTTGTTCAAGTGATCTTATTAGTCCGTCCAGCTTTCGGTCTTTCAAATATGCCATTGCACTGCTCGCCTCCCCTACCCCGGGAAAGATCACTTTGTCTGCCGAACGGATCAACTCCGGATCATCCGTCACTACACCCTCAGCGCCCACGCGCTCCAGCGCGTACAGCACCGAGCGAATGTTGCCAGCGTTATATTTTAGAACAGCTATATTCATTTACGATCTACGAGTGACGATTTATGATTCTCTTTGCGGCTTAGCGTCTCTGCGTTCAGTTTTAGAACCGCTACGGAGCAGGGGAGCATAGTTTTATAACGTTCCTTTGGTACTGGGCAAACTCATATTATCTGCGTCTCTTTTTATGGCCATTTTAATCGTTTTCGCAAAAGCCTTGAAGATGGCTTCTATTTTATGATGTTCATTCGTGCCCTCTGCTTTAATGTTCAAATTACATTTTGCAGCATCGGAAAATGATTTGAAAAAATGAAAGAACATTTCCGTGGGCATTTCTCCTATCATTTCTCTTTTAAACTCGGCCTTCCATTCGATCCAGCTCCTTCCACCGAAATCCAAGGCCACTTGTGCCAGGCAATCATCCATGGGCAGGCAAAACCCATAACGTTCAATCCCCAGTTTATTGCCAAGCGCCTTTGCGAATGCTTCGCCAAGCGCGATCCCCACATCTTCTATCGTGTGATGCTCATCAATGTGCAGATCGCCCCTCGCTTTTATTTTCAAATCAACGTTCCCGTGCTTCGCTATCTGCTCCAGCATATGATCGAAGAACGCAAGACCCGTTGAGATCGCGGCACTCCCGCTTCCATCGAGATCGAGTTCAATTTCTATTTGCGTTTCTTTTGTTTTGCGCTCATGTGAGACCTTACGCGAAGGCAAACGCAGGAATTCGTAAATATCTTTCCAGTTCCCTGCAATGAGAGCGATCTTGTCCTCCCAACCCTCCGGTGAATCGTAATTCTTAAGGAGTATGGCCTTTGCACCCAGGTTTTGCGCCAATTTTACATCGGTGATCCGGTCTCCAATCACATAAGAATTCTCAATATCATATTCCCCGCCCAGGTATTTTGTCAGCATGGCCGTGCCAGGCTTGCGGGTGGGTTTATTCTCGTGCTCGAAGGAACGATCCACAAAAACGTCCGTAAAAATAATTCCTTCTCCCTCCAGGGTCTTCATCATTTTTCCCTGCACCAGCTCAAATGCTTTTTCCGGATACCTGTCGGTTCCTAAACCGTCCTGGTTGGTCACCATCACAAACTCATAATCCAATTCCTCGGTGATCTTTTTCAGGAAGGTGATCGCACCGGGAATAAATTCCAGTTTCTCCAGCGAGTCGATCTGAAAGGTATCGGGCGGCTCCCAGATGATCGTACCATCGCGGTCAATGAACAACACCTTTTTCATGTCGTGAATTCTTTTAATGTATCAATGAGCTTTATATTCTCTTCCCATGTACCTACTGTGATCCGGAGGCAGCCCTCGCACAAGGGCACTTTACTCCGGTCACGCACAATGATGTTCCTTCCGGCCAGGAAGTCGTATACTTTACGCGGCTCCTTCATCTTTACCAGTAAAAAATTAGCATCACTCGGGTATACCTTTATCACAAAAGGCATTTCAGCCAGGTTTCCCGCCAATTTTTCCCGCTCTTCCAGCAATTCGTGCATCGAGCGATTTACCAGGTCAATATCATCCAGCGCCAGCATAGCCGCTTCCTGCGAAGCCGAGTTGATATTATAAGGCGGCTTGATCTTATTGAACACATCAATGATCTGCTGTGAAGCGAAAGCCATGCCGATCCTTAGTCCCGCCAGTCCCCAGGCTTTTGAAAGTGTCTGGAGAATGACGAGGTTGGGATATGTGAGAAGATGCCGGATCGATGAACGGTATGGGGAGAAATTGATATACGCTTCATCTACCACCACAATCCCACGGAATTCCTTCAGCAATCGTATAACATCATCATCCTTCACACTATTGCCCGTGGGGTTGTTGGGACAGCATACAAAGACCAGTTTAGTGCGCTCATTTATTGCCGTAAGGATATTGTTCACATCGAGCTGGAATGTCTCCGGAATTAAATTCACCTTCTTTACTTCTACATCGTTGATATTTGCTGCCACTTCGTACATGCCATAGGTCGGGGGACAAATGATCACGTTATCGGTCCCAGGCCCGCAAAATGCGCGCAATAAGATGTCGATCGCTTCATCGCTGCCATTACCAAGGAAAATATTCTGCGGAGGCTGGCCTTTGATCTTCGAGAGTTTTTCTTTAACGGCCAGCTGCAATGGATCCGGGTAACGGTTATAATCCTTCGGCAGCGAAGGAGAACCGTATGAATTCTCGTTCGCATCCAGGAAGATCCCCTCCTTACCCTTGTACTCATCACGCGCTGACGAATAAGGCACCAGCTTTTTGATGTTCTCCCTTATTTTATTATTGAGCTCAAACATTCTTCCGTATTCTTATGG
>DATDFI010000611.1:0-6703 GCA_036522695.1 Bacteroidia bacterium
ATCACCGGAATTCCCGGTCATGATACTGCTGCCATCGCTGCAGGCAGCGAGCCCCGACATATACATATTAGGAGAAGGCAATATTAATTTTTTCTGGAAGGTGGTTTGTGCCGACCCTGCAAATGCGGAGATGCAAATTAAAAAGAAAATGAGCTTTTTCATGGCTGTAAGGTTTACGGGATGGGGACGATCTGTTGTTACAATTGGTTGGGTATTATTTCAAAATTATGCAGGAACCGCGCGGTGACCAATTTTAAAACGAAAAATTCTTACCCGTTCAACCAGTCCCGGATCAGGGGGAACAATGATCCTTCTGAAAGCAAAATTATACCGGGTATAAGGTAAAGTCAAACCATACTTCTTCAATTCTATACATGTCCGGATGGTTCATCCTTTCTTTTCCCCTTCTCCAGGCTCTTATCGATATATTTCTCGGTGGGCAGCAGTGATTCCTGTATGCGCTTGGCGTAATGTATACTGTCGGTAATACTTTTATTTTTTTCTTCGATCACCTGGTAAGCGCTTTCCAGTTCCTTATTCGCTTTCTGTTTGATGCGAAAACGGTTGTAGAGGAGCAAGGCCAGCAGGAACATGAGCACCAATCCTATGATCGTAAAATTGATCACCGTGTTCTTGCGCTGGTCCTCCAGGTCCTGCACCTTCAATTGCTGGTCCTGTAAAGCGATCTGTTTCTCCTTGTTCTCGCTGTCGAAACGGGTCTGCATCTCGGTCACGTTGCGCCTGTTCTCCTCGCGGTTGATGGAGTCGCGCAGGTTGGCATACAATTGCATGTTCACAAAAGCATTGGCATGATCGCCCAGCGCCTCGTAAGAGAGAGCAAGTCCCTGGTACGCCACCGCAAGTTGTTCGCGCCCCTGGGTTTCCTTTGCAAAAAAATAGGCCAATTTCTCGGCATCGAGGCTTTTTGCATATTCACCCATCGCACGCAAAGCATCGGCCTTGGAATGATAATTGGACGAGCGATCGTCCTTATCACCCAGCCTTTCCTGTATGGAAATGGAAAGATCATAATACTCGATCGCCTTACTGTACAACTTT
Source organism: Bacteroidia bacterium (assembly GCA_036522695.1). Lineage (GTDB taxonomy): Bacteria > Bacteroidota > Bacteroidia > JADZBD01 > JADZBD01 > DATDFI01. The sequence goes on from DATDFI010000611.1 coordinate 1,060, forward strand.
TCCTTCGTAAAGATATTGCCGAGGTTGCCGTACACATTGGCCATGCCGGTAAGGTTGTTCAATTCCCTGGCCTTCGCCAGCGACTGCAGGTCGTACTCAATGGCTTTATCATAAACTCCCATTTCATAATAAATATTGCCGATGTTGCCCAGGTTGGTCATGATCCCGCGGGCATTCTTTTTTAATTGTGCAATGGTGAGTGAACGAAGCTGGTATTGAAGCGCATTTTTTTTATCTCCCTTCTGAAGATATACAACTGCGATCGCATTGTAATTAAAGGCGATCCCATCGCTGTCGTGTATCTCTTCACGGATCTTGAGCGAAGCGAATTGATTATCGAGGCCTTTCGCATAATCTCCCCTGTTGATGTAAACCAAACCCACGTTGTTGATGGCTGTTGCCTCATCCCTGCGGAAACCACCTTCGCCCGCAATTTTTTGCGCAAGCCTGTAATAATAAAGTGCCGAATCATAATCGCTCTTTATATAAAACACATTCCCGATCACGCTATAGGATTGCGATTGCCTGCGTTTGAGTTCGCTTTTAAGGGAGAGCTGCAGGGCCTGCCTCCCGAAACCAAGCGCCCGGGAGGGATCATTCGCATTGAACCTGATGGAAAGCTTGATAAAGGCATCAACACGCGCGCTGTCGGGTCCATTCCCGTTCGCCACTTTCAACAAAGAATCGGTGGCGTGTTCCGAAAAAGAAAAAAGCGGGAGAAAAATAATGAGCACAACAAAAGCACCGCAGGCTTTGCCACACAACAAAAACTTAAAAGCACAACTTTTCATCGGGATATATCAAAAATAATCAAATACTTCCTCCCGATGAAAATGAGCTGGTCACGCGTTACGGTGCGTTCGCATATATTCATCTACCGACCATGGACCTGATCCTTCCACTAGAAAAACAAGCAACAGTACAAATACAAGTGCAGTACTCCATACCTGTGAATACGCACTGAACATACTCTCGTGCCGCAGCAGGAATAAAGCCCCGATCAAAATAGGCAATTGGAACACCACCGCCCAGCGCGTGAGCAAACCCATCGCGATCAATAGGCCTCCCACCAGCTGAACAATGATGATGTACTGTATGGAAAACAGCGAGAACAGCGCGCTCCCCTCCTGGTCCATAGATGCTTTGATATCACCCGGGTGCTGACCCACATCAATGGCTTTGTAAACCAGGAATGCGCCCAATGCGATGCGAATAATATCGAGCCACTTCGCGTGATGCGTATCGCCCCAGGCGAACATCCTTTGCATGGAATTCATGATCTTCTCCTTTCTTATTGGTTATATCTCATTTACGCTTGCTCGGAGAAGAGGTTGGAGTTTTTCGATGGTGGGCAGGAAAGTGCGGATGGCCGGCTAAAGCCCGGGATTGATTTCACCATGAAGTATGCGCTAACGGCCACCATTTCGGGACCTGTTAATGTGGGTTGCGGTCCTTTAAAGCGGAGAGCGCCTTTTGAATATAACCATCAGGGGGCAACAACGAACGTTGAATACGTCTTGCGTAATACATGCTGTCAAGGATCTCCTTTTGCTTTTCTTCGAGAAGATTTTTTTGCTGTACGATGAGTTGATTATCCCTTTGCTTTTGCCGGTAACTGCGATAAATGAAAAATGCCAGCGCCAGTGTAAGCACGAGCCCGCAGGCGAAGGCGGCCATTTGAACATTTTGTCTCCTGATCTCCGCGTCCTTTGCATTGCGATCGCTTTGAAGTGAATTTATTTCAAGGTCCTTTTTTTCACTCTCATATTTCTTTTCCATTTCGGCTATCACCTTTTGGTTCCGCTCGTTGTAAAGAGAGTCCTTGAGTGAGATCACCTGGTCATATATTCCCGGCAGCATGTCATACCGCCCCTGTCTTTTGTATATACTGATCCGCTTCATCTCTGCTTCCACCAGCAGGTCCCTTGCGCCTATCTTGCGCAAAATGGAAATGGCCGTATCCACCTCCTGTTCCGCGTCACGAAAACGGCCCATGTCGTAATAAACTCCCGAAAGGTCGTTGTACCCTGTTGCAATGGAAATATAATTATTCGTCTTTAGCCCGATGTTAAGTGCGGACCTGTACATATCAATTGCCTTATTATATTCCTTCCGGAGCTGGTGAACGGCCGCCATGTTATTAAGTACCGCGCCAACATTACGAAGGCTTCCTTCCGCGCTGAAAATGTGATATGCCACCTGGTAATCGCTGTATGCCTTTTCGTTCTCACCAAGCGATACATACACTGTACCCCGCGTGTTGCTGGCAATGGCAATTCCGCTACTGTCGTGAATAGAAATGAATTTAGCGAGCGAAAGGCCGCAGTACTCCAGGGCCTTTTTCAATTCGGCTGTATTATTTGTGGATGCACCGCGGTGCCGGTAAACAACAGCCAGGTTGTGGTAAATATTTCCCTGGTCATACACATCCTTCACCTCTTCAAATCCACGCAGGGCGATAAGATAATTTTGGATAGCCAGGTCATATTCGCCCTTATTCTTGTATACCACTCCTATATTGGTGTACGCCTGCGCTTCATTTTTTTTATTCCCGATGCGCTGGTATATTTCAGCGGCATTTTTGCCGGAGGCAAGCGCCTTATCGTACTCTGCAAGGTTCATGTAAGCCACACACATGGCATTCAGAAATGTAGCGCTGTAATGATCCAGGCCCAGGCTGTCGGCCAGCCGCTTGCCTGCCTTGCAATAAACGATCGACAGGTCGGGGTTATCAGCCCAGTTCCTTTTGGAAACCTTGTATATCTTCTTGATCAAAACAGAATCATGAGGCAGGTTCTTCAGCCAATAAGCAAGCGAATCGCCCGATGCCGCTGCATCATTTGCCGGGTGCAATAATGCCGGGAGCAAAATACATATGAGAAGCCGCCAGTAGTATTTCATGCGTTCGTTTAAACACTAAAGTTCATAAATGTATGAATAGCGCCCGGCCTTAAAAAACAAAAGCGGTTTTGACCTACCGCTTCTTTTCACTTGCTGCTTCAGTGAACCTTTTCCTTGATCACGCCCAGTTCTTTCCCTACCTTTTCAAAAGCAGCGATGGCTTTGTCGAGATGTTCTTTCTCGTGCGCGGCCGAGAGCTGTACGCGAATGCGCGCCTGGCCTTTGGGGACAACCGGGTAAAAGAACCCGATCACGTAAATACCTTCCTGCAATAATTTATCCGCAAACACCTGTGAAAGTTTTGCATCGTACAGCATCACCGGCACAATGGCCGAATCGCCATTTTTAAATTCGAGCCCGATCTTTTTCATCCCGGCCTTAAAATAATTCACGTTCCACTCCAGCTTATCGCGCAATGTGGTGGTCTCGCTCAGCATGTCGAGTACGGCAATGGAAGCGCCAACGATGTGAGGAGCAAGTGAATTGGAAAAAAGATAAGGACGCGAGCGCTGGCGCAGCATATCAATGATCTCCTTTTTTGAAGAAGTGAACCCGCCCATCGCGCCACCCAACGCTTTACCGAGCGTGCCGGTAACGATGTCGACACGGTGCATTACATTCTTTAGCTCAATGGTGCCTCTCCCGGTTTTGCCGATGAATCCGCTGGCGTGGCTCTCATCCACCATCACCATGGCATTGTATTTTTCAGCGAGGTCGCAAATCTTATCGAGCGGGGCCACAAACCCGTCCATTGAAAAAACCCCATCCGTCACGACCAGGCGATAGCGCTGCGCCTGGGCTTTTTTCAACTGCTCTTCCAGGTCGCTCATATCGCAATTCCTGTAACGATAGCGTTGCGACTTGCACAAACGCACTCCATCAATAATGCTTGCGTGGTTGAGTTCATCCGAAATGATCGCATCTTCTTCCCCGAGCAAAGGTTCGAACACACCCCCATTGGCATCAAAACAAGCCGCGTATAAAATGGTGTCCTCCTGCCCCACGAACTTCGATATTTTTTCTTCCAGCGTTTTGTGGATATCCTGCGTACCGCAGATGAAGCGAACGGAACTCATGCCATAACCGTGCGTGTCCAGCGTTTTATGGGCAGCCTCCACCACTTTGGGATGCGAAGAAAGTCCGAGGTAATTGTTCGCGCAAAAAATGATCACCTCTTTTCCGCCTGCCTGTCCGGCAGGCAGGTTAACGGTTACCACCGCTCCCTGTTTGCTGGTGATCACTCGCTCGCGCTTGAACAAACCGCTTTCTTCGATGCTCTTAAGCTCTTTTTGCAAATGCTCTTTGAAATTTCCGTACATGATGCAGAATGTTGGGTACCTGTACAAAGTATGCCGAAGACATCCCTTGGAACGAGATACAGTAAGAAACAAATGTAAAAAAATCCCCGCTCGTCTCCGAACGGGGATCGCTATACCACCAAATACAGTTTGTTAGAATTTCACAAACTTTTTGGTGACTTGCTTTTCGCCTGAAACGATCTTCACAAAATAGGTCCCGGGTGCGAGGGAAGAGACATCGAGCGTAGTTTGCGCACCCTTCATTCTCATGGCGTTCACTTTATTCCCTACCGCGTCATAAATTTCCAGTTGCGCGTTCACGCACCAGCTTCCTCCATTAACCGTGAGCGCATGGCCCGCGGGCTGGGGATAGAGTAAGAGATCATCCGTATTTATTTTTTCCTGCACGCTGTTCACAACGCCCTGCGCAAATTTGAGCGCGATGGCATCGGTGTTGCTGGTGCCGGCCACGTAAATATTTCCAGCGGCATCGTTACAAATGCCCCGGCCTTCATCACCGCCAGCACCACCGTAGTATGTTGACCACTGCAGGCTGTAATTAGTGTAAAACCAACCGATGAACATATCGGTAAAACTTCCTCCATCGCCCTGCACGCTTTGATAGAACACATTGTCCATGGGTTGCATTACGGTAAAATCAGTGGAACCTGCAGAGCCCGTTACAAAGATCCCGTTGGTGGGATTATACGTGATGGCTATGCCCAGGTCCACACCGCTGCCTCCGTAATAAGTGCCCCAAAGCAAAGTTGTTCCGGTGCTGTTGCAGGCCATCACAAATGCATCATGTGTTCCGAAACTTCCAATGACGCTGTCGACATACGCTGCGCCACCGGGATTTTTAATGGGGAAATCGGAAGACAAAGTATAACCTGTCACAAAGATCTTTCCTGAGCCATCCACCGCAATGCCCTGCCCGAAATCCGCATCCGTTCCACCGCAGAACGAAGTAAAATTCACTGTTTGTCCTGAAGTGTCCCATTTGCTGATGAAAACATCTTCGGCATTGAAGGCGCTGGCATTGGAAGGCTGAAAAGATCCGCTCACTCCCGGCAAAGTGCTTGACAGCGATGAACCGGTGAAATATACGGATGTGCCCGTGCTGTTGAGTGTGATCGCACGACCGCGGTCATCATCAATATTTCCAAAAAAATCGGACCAGCGCACCGTACCTCCCGGCTTCATCTTCATCACAAACGCATCCGTGGCCTGGCCCGAGCCTGTCGAGATCGCATTCACCAGCGGAAAATTATTAGAAGCCGTGTAACCGGTCATGTAAATGTTTCCATTGTCATCCGAACAGAGTGCGTTACCATAATCCGTTCCCACCCCACCATAATACGTTGCCCACTGGCGAACACCGCTTGCATTCAGCTTCAGGGCAACAATATCATAGGTTCCTCCACCGTAACTGGCCTGCGCAGGGT
>DATDFI010000612.1:0-2287 GCA_036522695.1 Bacteroidia bacterium
TATCGCATTTCTCTCACAATGAATTTGACGATTCCTCCATCAGTTCCGACCGCATCCTCTGTATCGCGAACAAGAACGGGAACATTTTTGTGGGGACCGACCATGGCCTCAATGAAATTTTAAAAAAGGACGCGTCTTATCGCTTCAGGCATTTCTTTCATGATGAGGATCCGTCATCGATCAGCAACGATATTATCCTGTCCCTGTATGATACGGGGAATTCAGATGACCTTTGGGTAGGAACAATTGACGGATTGAACCGGGCCAGGCTCGCAGGCGATGATGTGAAATGGGACTTCCGCAAATACCGGTTCACTCCCGGCACCTCTTTAAACAAGAATGAAAAAAATGCAATTGTTTATTCCTACCTCAATAGTTACGGTGAGAATTCCGTGCGCGGGATCTGGAAGAGAAATGAACATGAACTTTGGCTGGCCACCGATAAGGGGTTAAAGATCCTTGACCCGGCCAACGGAAACTTTTCGGCATACCATAGCGATCCCTCGGACCCGCGAAGCCTGAGCGCAGAACTCTGCCTTTGCTTTTGTCCCGACCGCTCCGGCAATCTGTGGATCGGAACAATGGTGGGAGGAATAAATAAAACAGATCTCAAGCCGGCTAAGTTCCCCCTCATCCAAACCGATTTCGGGAATCCCTATAATTTAAGTTCTAATAATATCCGCTCTGTTTTTGTCGACAGCAAGGGCAACTGGTGGGTAGGAACCCTTGGAGGAGGGCTCAACCGCATGGATCGCGCTAAAGGAAAGTTTGAACGCATCGTGCATAAAAGCAAAGATCCCGGGCAGGATTTCGACCCCGAAAATGTGTGGGCCATCAGCGAAGATGCGGAACACCTGGTCTGGATAGGGACCAGCAACGGGCTCTATCGTTTCGATCCGGCCAACGATAAATTCACTGCCTATACGCACGAAGCCGCCAATGAACGATCGCTTTCCAACAACATCGTGCGCAGCATCCTCCCCGATAGCAAAGGAAACTTATGGGTAGGAACAGAGAGCGGATTGGACCTCCTGGATCACGCGACCGGGAAATTCCAGCGTTTTTTGCACTCGGCAGGAAATATTCTCTCCATCAGCAACAACACGGTATGGACGGTGAAAGAATTCAAAGGCACACTTTGGGTAGGTACCGATGATGGGCTGAACAGGATCAACGTGGAGAAGAACGGCAAGATCACTTTTACACGGTTCAATTCCACTGCAAACAAGAACAGCCTGAGCAACCGTTCAGTTCGCGCTGTGTACTGCGATAAAAAAGGAACGATATGGGTGGGGACCAACAATGGTCTTAACCGTTACGATGAACAAACGAACAGCTTTCAGCGCTTCAGCGAGGAGGACGGCTTATCCAATGCATTTATCTATTCCATCCTCGGGGATGAAGAGGATGACCTGTGGATCAGCACCAACTTCGGGATATCGCATTATATCCGATCTGAAAAGAAATTCCGCAATTACGATAAGCTGGATGGTTTACAAAACAACGAATTCAATACGGGCGCCTATTTCATGGCGAAGGGTGGGGAGCTTTTTTTCGGTGGGCCGGATGGGCTCAATCATTTTTTCCCGGCCAAGGTGAAAGACAATACTGCTGTTCCTCCTGTAGTGATCACCGGGATAAAAGTGTTCGGGGAAGAAATGCAGCGCAACATTGAAGCTTCAGAAGTGAATGACATCACGCTCCACTACGATCAAAATGTGCTTTCCTTCGAATTCGCCTCGCTCGATCTCACACAACCTGAAAAAAATCAATACGCCTATCAACTGAAGGGATTCGACAAGCAGGTGATAAAGGCCGGCAACAGGCGCTTCGTGAGTTATACCAACCTCGATCCGGGCGAATACACCTTCACCGTTCTTGCATCCAATAATGACGGGGTATGGAATGAAAAAGGGAAAAGCATTCACATCACCATTGTTCCGCCTTTCTGGAAAACATGGTGGTTCTATGCGGCCTGCACCGCATTCCTGGTGTTCTCCTCCTGGTTCATCATACAAACCCGCATCAATCGTTTGCGCAAAACGCAGGTCTACCTCGAAAAACAGGTCAGTTTAAAAACGAAGGAACTTCGTGAGGAGAAAGAGACCGTTGAATCTCAAAAAAAGCTGATCGAAAAAAAGAACCAGAATATCACGTCCAGCATTCATTATGCGAAACGGATACAGGAGGCTATTCTTCCTATTCGCGAGAATTTCAACGAACTCGTACCGGAAGCCTTCATCTTTTTCAGGCCGAAGGATATCGTGAGCGGTGATTTTTACTGGTT
>DATDFI010000613.1:0-18334 GCA_036522695.1 Bacteroidia bacterium
ATCGGTTCTTTCAATTTGCCGTTCGCGGTTCCGGCAATAAGTAATTTTTGACCTGCGCTGAATTCTTTTTGTTTGTCTTTGCGGGATGAATTCATCCCGATCGCGAGAAAAAAGTAGATCACACCGATCACGCTTCCCCAAAGCATTTTCCAATAAATGCCCATTTCAAAAAGATCGCTGATGAACCAGAAAATGAGGAGAAATAGCAATCCAAAGGTCCAGCTCAAAGCTGTTTCCAGGTTTTTCTCTTCCCGGAGTTTTGAAAGATCCTCATTGTCGAGAGGGAGGTAGCGTTGTACGAAATAGTTCAAAGCTTTGCGTAAAGTATAAAGATAAGCAGGGATCCCTTTTGCGCAAGGGATTGAACGCCCGCCCTGGCTCGTTTGCGCAAGCAAGGCGAGGCAGGGCATGTTTGAGCCACTGCCATGTGAGCAGGGCAGGGGCGAGTAGTGAAAGCCTGACCCCTGGAGTAAGCGCTGTACATCATGTTAATGTTTGTTGAAAGCTAATGCGCTTTACTACAGGGGATGCGCCCAAATAAAAAGGGCGCCTGTTACAGCGCCTTTCCTGGTTTTACCGGATTTTGTTATTTCGATAGAACAACGTTCGTGTTTTCCACTTTGTTGCCTATCATCACCTGCAAAGTATATACACCGGATTGAAGCGCTTCACTCATCTCTACTGTTTCTTTGATGAAGTTGTCATGAGCAAGGAATTCGCGGGTGTAGATCACCTGGCCGATCATATTCACCATGGAGATCTTAACCTTTTCATCGTTCGCTTCGGGCATGTTGAGTTCGATCATGAAATGCCCGTTGTTAGGATTGGGATAAACCTTCATGATAAAGGAATTGCTGTCGATGCCGGTAACTGTTTGCAAGGCGGTGCTGTCGGCCTCACGGCAGGGATCAACAGTTACCTGCACCAGTGCCGACCATGCATTTTGAGCATTCTGCGTGATCTGTACCTGGTAACTTCCGCTTGTAGTGGCGGTGTAAGTGGGTGCTGTTGCGCCAGTGATATAGTTCCCGTCCTTTTTCCATTTATATGTGTAACCGGAGCAGGTGTTTGCATACAGCACAACATTTCCCCCATTGCAAAAGGTAGTAGGTCCACCGGGCGTAATGCTCGCGCTCAACCCGCTTTGGATCTTCACATGAGTGGGCGCTGACCATGCCACGCAGGGTCCGTGTGTTACTTTAACCTGGTAATCTCCGGTAGCATTTGCGGTATAATACCAATTGGTGGCTCCCGTTATCGCAACTCCATCCTTTTTCCATTGGTAAGTGCTGCCTTGCTCATTGGAAGTTTGCAAGGTGACCGAACCCGAGCACATGGTGGTGGGCCCGGTGGCGGTGATGACAGGAGTTGGGCATGCCGCCACGTTGACCGTGATAGGTGCAGAGGTTCCCGTATGATTCGTATTATCTGTTACTATCGCCTTGATGGAATACGTTCCGCTGGTAACGTTCATCCAGGTAAAACTATAAGGTGAAGTGAGATCTTCCCCGATCTTAGCGCTGCCCTGGAAAAATTCAACTTTGGTGACAGGGTTAACCGAATTCACGCTTGCATTTATTGTAATGTTAGCCGGGTTGGAATACGTTGTATTATTGGCAGGCGCTGTGATCACCACTGTTGGCGCTGCGCTGGATGACACAAAAGGAGAAAGGCGTGAGCCTGGAATGGGGCGCTCCTGGATCCCATTCGGCAATTGCCAGCCTACGGCAAGGTTATCACCCTGCGTACCTTCTTTATGTATCGCTTCTATGTAATATTTTCTGCCTGCTACGAGGCTGATGGGGGCCGATTGCTGTGAAGAATATTTGGTCCACTGCCGCGATGAAGTGTATCCCGGCACACTGGCGATCTTTACTTTGTTTGAAGGTTGATCATTTGTACTCAGCCACAGTTCGCTGTTATCGTCACTTGCGATCCAGAAAATATAATTTCCGGAAGAAGGCGGACAAATATAACCGCGTATGCGACTTCCATAGTTATCACCGAAGTTGGAAGGCCCTTCGAAAATATTGAGTTGTGAAGTTCCGCTGGGCGGAGAATTCACCGGTACTGTACTCACGGTTGTTCCCGTTACATTACTCCAGTATTCGCGGAGTATAGTGCCACTTGCACTGCAATTGGCCGGCCCGGTATTGACGAAATAAGCAGTATAGGTTTTATCGGTGTCGTTGATAAGGATGTTCTGTGATGCGTTACCTCCCTGCGACCAATGATCGAAAACAAAAATACTGTCGTGAAAAGTTTGCGGTGTAGTGGCATTGAGCGATCGCGTCATGCCCGATACTGCCAGCACCGAATACGGTGTGACCTGGGGCTGTGCGTCAAGAAGCAATTGGAGCCCGCTGGGATGCGAAGCCAGGTTGAGCATGGAAGTTACAGGATGAATATCCACGAAAGCCGTGTCCGTTAACCCATGCGAATCCGAAACGACAAGTATGAGCCTGAAAAAAACATTGGCCGATGTTTCACCGAATGTAGTTGAAAACGCTCCTGATTTTATTCCCGGTGTAATGTTAGGTCCCGGATGATAATGTGAATTATGATGGAACTCTACGATCCAATGAAAAGCGCTGGCGGGTAATGTTCCGTCTTCAGGATCGTGGCCGTCACCTGAAAAATGGATGGAGTCGCCCGAGCGGTAAAATGTTCCGCTGCCGGGAGTGAGAATGGTGGCCACGGGCCTGCTGTTGGGTGCTGTTACCGTTAAATGCGCATTGTGACTGGTGGTGCTGCCGTAACTATTGCTTACGGTCACGCTGTACATTCCCGTATCGTTCACCTGTGCGGAAGAAATGGTGTATGTGGCACTATTGGCCCCGGTAATATTCACCCCGTTCTTTTTCCATTGATAGTTCAAAGGTGTCGCACCGGATGAGGACACGCTGAAGGAAGCCGGTTGGCCTTGCGGAACAGAAATGTTCTGCGGTTGATTGGTGATAACGGGCGCATTGTTACTGGAATAAATTATTTTATAAAGCATGTTTTGACTGATGCTGAAATAATACAGGTTGCCATCAGTTCCCACTTTAACATAATTGCCTGCACTGGCAAGCCCTGTTGCGAAATTGTGGCGCTGGCCATTTGCAGGATCGAGGTAGTTGATCCAGTGATTGCAATAGTCGATGAAAAAATATGCTCCTGTATAAGCCGTGGGATAATTGGTGGATGCCGGGTTGAAAAAGCATCCACCGGTGATCGCACATCCATCCGTTGTTCCGGTTGACCCATGCGGGTAAGTGAAAACCGGGTTGGTGTATGCAGTGTTACTGCTCATTCCTTCGGCATTGGGCCAACCGAAGTTCTTTCCGCCAACAGTTGCGTTGTTGATCTCTTCCCAGCTCGCTTCACCAACATCGTCAACAAAAATTTTTCCGGTGCCGGGTTGTATGTCTATCGTCCATGGATTACGGAAGCCATACGCCCATATCCGTTTAGCAGATTCAGACCCGGTGAACGGGTTGTCGGCAGGCACACTTCCATCGGGGTTGATACGCAATAATTTTCCTTTGTAATTGTTAAGGTCCTGCGAATTGCTGTTCACGTTGTCATTCCCGATCGCGATGTATAACTTTCCGTCCGGACCAAATGCCATTCCGCCTGCATTATGAATAGAGTTTGCCAGCGGCCCGAAATCCAATAATATCACTTCACTTCCTGTAACAGCCACATCTCCATTGGCCGTAAAGCGGCTGAGGCGATTGTGTGAGGGGCTTCCGGGTACTGTATAGTAAATGTAAACGTAGTGATTGCTGCTGAAGTTAGGATCGAGCGCAACCGAACTGAGGCCACGCTCATTCAGTTGGTCAACGGTGACCTGGAGAAAAGGAGTGGCGAGCACCGTTCCGTTTTTCACGATGCGGACCTTTCCTGCTTTTTCAGTGGCGAATATCCTGCCGTCAGGGGCCATTGCCATGGAGGTGGGGTAATAGATATTTCCTACCGCAACCTGGCTGAAACCTGCCGGGAAGGTTTGCGCGCGGGCATTCATCATAAGGAAATTAACAGCGAATAAGAACAGGATGGACCGGATCGGCAAAAGCGGGGGACCGAACTTGAACGAAGTAGAGTGCTTCATGTGGAGAGCGTTTAGATGCTTCCGCAAAATTATTTCCAAAGGGAGCCAAACCCGTTTTAAATCGCTGACCGGGAAGAAACGATAGCCGGATATAAAATCGTTGGGAGCGGTGCTTCGCCTTTCAAAGAGGAGGGAAAAGCCTTACTCAGCATTTCCGTGGATTTTTTTTCACGTCAATAAAATAGAAAAGGCGCCTTTTACAGCGCCTTTTCTATTGTTTACTCCCAATGTTATTGCTTGATAATTTTTTTCGTCACCACTTTATTAGCGGTGATCACACTAATGAAGTAAATACCCTGCGGAAGATCGCCCAGGGAAATTTGTGTGTAATTGCTGTGCGCATTCACGGTGTAAATTTTTTCTCCCAGCAAATTCAGTACGTGGATCTCTGTTTCTTTAATGATGCCTGTTTTTACGGTGATGACGTCTTTCGCAGGATTAGGAAACACCTGCAGGTCGTTCACAGAAAAGAGTTCTTCTACGTTGGTGCAGGGAGAATAGGTGAGTACCACCATGCCGTCACCATTTTGCACGCCTTGTGTATGGATCACATTAGGGCATGATCCATCGGTGTAACTGCTGCCACCGCCCCCCGCGCCAAAATTTCCCCCGCCACCTCCGTAATAGCCACCTCCTCCGCCTGATCCCCCGTCATCACTATTGCTGCAATCGCCATAACCATCACCACCCTGTCCCAGCGAACCGTCAGAAGAAAAATTGGTGCATGCAGTGTATTGGCCTTTGGCACCACCTGCGTTCTGTGTGCCACCCTGCCCGCTGCCCACGCATGAATTTGGTGAGGGAGCCCCATTGCCCGCGATCAATCCACCGCCTGCACCACCGGTCAGTAAATTTGCGCTGTTGCATCCGTCAATACCACCCCCACCGCCACCACCGGCAACTACCCAGCGGTCAGCAAGGGTGTAAGGTGTTTTGCGAATATCGCTTGCACCACCGCCACCGCCACCGCCCCATGGATCTGTATCATCCCAGCCGTGGCCGCCACCGTTAAAGCCTCCCGCATTTTGCCCGGTCTGGTTGTCACCATTACCACCGGCACCGCCAACAAAGATCTGCAGTGTTTCACCGGGAGTAACGGGTAAGGTGCACTGCACGCGACCGCCCAGTCCGCCCATGGCATTGGTAAAACTTTTTCCACCTGCAGCGCCATATGCATCCACATCAATGGTGGTTACGCAGGCCGGTACCACAAATGTTTGTACCGACCCGGTATAATTAAATGTTGTTGAAGTTTGCTGCGCAACAGCCACTGCGCTTGCAAATAAAAAAAGAAGGGTAGATGTTTTTTTCATAGAAGGAGGTTTGAAATTGCATTTGCAAATTACGAAGCCAAATCACAAGTTGAATGATAGCTCTAAGACGAAGCGATAATTTAAAGGTTGCCCTTCGTTCTGCACCGGGGAACTCAATCAATGGCAAATCGTCCTTCGTAACCCGTGCCTCGTAAATCAAACTGTGGCTTTATCCTTTTTTTTTAAGGATTCGCTTTTCACTTTGTTGATCATTGCAATGAAATCATCAAAGAGGTAGCGCGAGTCATGCGGGCCGGGAGAGGCTTCCGCATGGTATTGCGCCGTGAACACATTTTTATCGGTCATTCGCAAACCTTCAATGGTGTTATCGTTAAGGTTGATGTGCGTCACTTCCACATGTTTAATTTTCTTCACGTCCTCTTCTTTCACACCAAAGCCGTGGTTTTGCGAAGTGATCTCGTCCCTGCCGGTGATGATATTTTTTACCGGGTGATTGGTGCCGCGGTGACCGATGAACATTTTGTACGTGCGAATGCCGTTCACTTCGGCAATGATCTGGTGTCCCAGGCAAATGCCGAAGGTGGGATAATTGGCGTTGATGACCTCGCTTACCGTCCTCACCACTTGCGGCATGGCGGCAGGGTCACCTGGACCATTAGAGATCATGAACCCATCGGGGTTCCATGCCGTCATTTCTTTGAATGAAGAATTCATGGGGAACACCTGCAGGTAGCAGCCCCGCTCGGCCAGGCAGCGCAAAATATTTTTCTTTACGCCAAGGTCGAGCACCGAAACTTTTAATTTGGAAGAGGGATCACCGAAGTAATACGGTTCCTTAGTGGTAACTTTTGATGAGAGCTCCAATCCGGCCATGGAAGGTACTTTGGCAAGTATGGACTTTAATTTTTCGATGTCTGTGGTTTCCGTGCTGATCACTCCGTTCATCGCACCTTTACCGCGCACGTAGCGCACCACTGCGCGGGTATCGATATCACTGATCACCACTTTATTTTGCTTCTTGAAATAATCCGCAATGCTCATTTCGGCACTTATGCGCGACTGGAATTCGTTAAAGTTGCGGCAGATCAGGCCGGAGATCTTAATGGATTCCGATTCCACCTCTTCCTTGTGTATACCGTAATTACCAATATGCACATTGGTCATCACCATCAGTTGACCGAAGTAGGAGGGATCGGTAAAAATTTCCTGGTAGCCGGTAAGGCCGGTGTTAAAGCAGATCTCGCCCGTGGCAGTGCCGTTTATTCCGGCTGATCTTCCATAAAAAGCTTTCCCGTCTTCGAGGAGCAGGATGGCAGGTGCTTTTGGCGTGTACTTCATCGGGTTTTCAGCGTTTTTGAGCTAAAATCCTGCAAATTTACGGAGTTGGAGGCGAAGTTTCCTTAAGAACTTATTAATAGTTTTTCAGCTTTGGGTCACTTTTTCCTCACCACCCGGTCTATCGAGTATTCACCCGCACCGGTGAATAGGAGTGCAAGCCCAACCACTGCAAGGGAAAGAGCATGAGAAGCGCCTCCCAGGCCATCACCGGCATTAAAGTGATGCAGGGCCGCAATGATCATAGTAAAGAGTACAAAAGAACCAGCTACTCTTGTGAATAAACCAATGGCGATCAATAAACCGCCAAGTCCTTCGGAGAGTGCCGCCATCAAGCCCCAGAAAGTGGGAGCGAAGTTGATGCCGAGCATGCTCATGCTGTGACCGACCTTTTCCCACATCTCGGTCCCGCCAATGATCTTGGGCCAGCCATGCGTGATGAGTAAAATGCCTATGCCGAGGCGGAGGATGAGAAGGCCGGTGTGAATGGAGCGCATAATGTTATTTTTTTGCCGGAAGTAAAATTATGGAATTTCGGGCTAAGCCGGGAGGTTAATGGGCGCAATGAAAGCCGCGCTGCACCCGGAACGTGCTTTTAGAGTATTCAAGTAGTTTCTCTGTTGTAACCCTGGAAGAACTGGAGTTTAGCTTATCCTTTTAATTGGAATGTGCCAGTCCCGGATAAAAGGATTGAATTTGACCGTTTGGACTAAAAATATACACGATCCCTCCTTCGTTAATGACCTCACCCTGCAGTTTTCCATGCAGGTACACGGTTGCGCCCTTTTTTATATGTATCGTATCCTCTACGATCCCATACAATCGCGCCATAATATTTTCTTCTACTATAAGTGATTGCAGGTACACATTGTGAAATGTGGAATCTTCTTTAATGGTAAGATCACCCTGGATGGAATCGCTTATTGTTTTCAACCTGTGTGGTTTTTGGCATACAACGGAATTGAATGTCCCGGGATCGGGTCAATCGGATTGGATGGCGTTTGTAAAGATAGACCAATAAACCGGACAAACAAGGTTTATTCATTAATAGGGCAGCATATTGTCCCTTACAAACGCTCCTCTTAGTATTAGACGGGGAATAGGCGCACCCTTATGGCTGAAATCCTCCCCGGAATTGTCACCGCTGATTTTCTACGAGAGCGCCCTACTTTTTGGCGGCAGATTTGAGGATTAGCCCAATAGTTTACCAGCCTGGTTGATAGCAAAAGTAACCGGTAGAATATAACAAGGGTGCTTTAAATCCACGATTAATCTGATCTTCTAATTCAACGTGTAATGGCAAATAAACGAGTTTTGATTGTCGAAGACGATCCTGATATGTCCGCTCTTCTTGGAAATCAACTGGAAAAATTGGGCTACGAAAAAATTTATTTTGCTGCAACCGGGGAGGAAGCAATAGCTTTTATTGAAAATAATGAATTACCTGAAATAATATTCATGGATATTTTCCTTAAAGGAAATAGAAATGGGATAGACACGGCATCTGAAATTTACAAAAAGGCAAAAATTCCAATCGTTTTTTCGAGCGCGCCAGAAAACCTGTACATTCTTGAAGATGCCAAGTTCATTAAAAATTCGGGGTTTCTTTCCAAGCCGTTCAACATTGAAAAAATACAGAAATCTATTGAGAGCCTGGCAGATGAGGCACTCAAACAAACGCCTGAGTATATTGAAGCAAATCGCCTGAATAAATTGATCCGGTACGAGATATTAGATACCCCCAGGGAAGGCAATTTCGATAGAATTACAAAACTGGCCGCCACTCTATTTAGGGTTCCCATTGCCCTGGTAAGTATAGTGGATGAGGACAGAATATGGTTTAAATCAAAATATGGATTCCGGGAAAAACAGATCTCCAAAAGCCCGGAGCTGTTCGCCTCTTCCTTTTTATCGAACGAAGTTCACTACACGGGTAAAGATCATGACGGGTCGGGTTTGACCAATCCTATATTTGCCCATGATTCCGGTTTCAAATTCTACGCTTCTGCCCCCTTGACCACTTCTGACGGGCATAACTTAGGACTTCTTTGTGTAATAGACAGGAAACCCCGGGAGATCACAGAGGAGGAAATAAAATTGTTAGTGGAACTGGCCGCCATAATAATGGACGAAATGGAAATGCGATTGGCTGCAAGAATAGCATTCAGGATGCAGCGCGAATTTCTAAACACAGCGATCCACGACTTAAAAAATCCCTTAGCCGCAGTCCTGGGTTTTTCTGAATTTTTAGAAGAGGAAGAGCATTTAGATAAAATACAGGAATATAACGGGTATATAAAGCAGTCAGCGGATAACATGCTTCAAATAGTGGAAGGGCTATTGCAGAATTCGCTTATGGAACTGAATCAAATACGGTTGCATGCCATTCCAATTCATTTTTCAGAAATTGTCGAGTCCGTATTAATTGGCAATAGATCCCAGGCGAGGAAAAAAAAACAAGAAGTTAAAGTGAATATCGAAGATGACCCCATTATCAACGCTGATCCGCTTAAGCTGGGCGAAGCCCTGGATAACCTGGTGAGCAATGCCATTAAATACAGCCCTGTTGAAAGTAAGATCGAGATTACGCTGAAAGAAGAAGATGGCAAAGCGCATTTTGAAGTGAAGGATCACGGGCCGGGTCTTACGAGTGACGAAAAGAAGAAAGTTTTCGAGAAGTTCAGCCGCTTAAGTGCAAAGCCCACTGGAGGTGAAACATCAACAGGGTTAGGATTATCCATTTCCAAAAAGCTTGTTGAATTGCACGGGGGAATTATTAAAGCAGAGAGCAAAGGAAAGCAAAGGGGTACGACCTTTAGCATAGAAATGCCTTTAGCCAGTGAGATTGAAAAGGAAGAATTGGAGCAACAGCAGGAAAATAGGTAGGAATCACCTAAAGAATTCAGGAAAAATTAAGAACGCCCTCACATTACTAAAGCAGATATCATGAAACAGGAAGACGACAGCAACATAAAACCGCAGGAGGTGATCACTATTTTCCGTAACATCAGTGAGCATCGCGACTCATCATGGACGGGTTATCCAGAGTTGGAGGAGTTTTTTAATAAAGGGTATTATATTGAAGATTTTAAGCAAACGCTCTTAGGTGAAGAGCGGTATATGATAACCTTTACGTTTAGAAAATTTAGCCGGTAATATTGTGCGAAGAGCCAGGAGAAAGTGATACAGCGTAAGCTGCGAGCCGGCTTGCTTGGACAGGCTCAGCACAAGCTGTCGCTAAGAACGTCCATTTCTTTCGCAAGACCTCAGCAGAGCAAGGCAGGGGATTTTCGTGACGTTTGGTCCTGATGTAGCGTAGGCCCTTATACAGTGAAAAAAAACCCGTCCAACTTGCGCTGAACGGGTTTTGCTTTATTTGCGAATAAATTTATTCGGTCTTTGTTTCTTCTGAAGGTCCTTCTTCAGTTTTTGTCTCCTCGGTTTTTGCTTCGCCTTCGGCACCGCTGGTTTTTTTCTTGCTGCGGCCCCTGCGCGTGGTTTTTGCTTTGGCAGTGGTAGTGCCTTTTGAAGCGAGCATGGTCTCGTTAAAGTCAACCAGCTCCAGCAAACACATTTCGGCATTATCACCCAAACGGTTCCCTGTTTTCAAAATACGTGTGTAGCCGCCTTTACGATCGGCCACTTTTCCTGCAACATCGCGGAACAAAGTTGTAACCGCTTCCTTATTTTGGAGGTAGCTGAACACCACCCTGCGCGAGTGTGTAGTGTCGTTCTTTGACCTGGTGATCAAAGGCTCCACGTAGCGCTTCAGCGCTTTTGCTTTTGCCACCGTGGTTTCGATACGCTTGTTCTTGCTCAGCAGCAGCGATGCTGCCATGTTCGACATCAGCGCATCCACATGCGCCTTTTTGCGCCCGAGGTGATTATTTTTATTTCCGTGTCTCATTTCAATTTACGATTTACGATTTACGAAGTACGATTTTTTAAAAAAGTACGGTTCCGTAAAAATTAGTCTTTGTCCAATTTATATTTCGCCAGGTTCATGCCGAAGTGCAATCCTTTTGCGGCAACCAGGTCTTCCAGTTCAGTAAGTGATTTCTTACCGAAGTTGCGGAACTTCAGCAGGTCGTTCTTGTTGAAAGAAACGAGATCAGCCAAAGTTTCCACGTCAGCCGCCTTGAGGCAGTTGAGTGCGCGCACGCTCAGGTCAAGATCAGCCAGTTTGGTCTTGAGCAACTGGCGCATGTGCAGTGATGTTTCGTCAAACTCCTCGGTAGCCGATTTCTCTTCGCTGTCGAGCGTGATGCGTTCGTCAGAGAACAGCATGAAGTGGTGGATCAGTATTTTTGCAGCTTCTTTCAGCGCATCTTTCGGGTGAATAGAACCATCAGTAGTGATGTCAAGCACGAGTTTCTCGTAGTCGGTCTTTTGCTCAACACGATAGTTCTCCACATTGTATTTTACGTTGCGGATAGGGGTGAAGATGGCATCGATGGCGATGAAGCCCATATGCGAAGAAGAAGGTTTGTTCTCTTCAGCGGGCAAATAGCCACGGCCTTTGTCGATCAAAAGTTCGATCTTGATCTTCACATTACTTTCCATGTTGCAGATCACGTGATCGGGGTTCAATACCTGGAATGCAGAAGTGAACTTGCCGATATCGCCTGCAGTGAACTGGCCTTTTCCTGAAACGGTAACAACTACGCGCTCATGGTCGGTGCCCTCGATCTGTTTTTTGAAACGGACCTGCTTGAGGTTAAGCACGATCTCGGTCACGTCTTCCACCACACCTTTGATGGTAGAGAATTCATGATCCACACCTTCCACTTTGATGGCGGTAATGGAATATCCTTCGAGAGAAGAGAGTAATATCCTGCGGATGGCGTTGCCTACCGTTATACCGTAACCCGGTTCCAAAGGGCGAAACTCGAACTGACCTTCCGTGTCAGTAGAGTTGAGCATGATCACTTTGTCCGGTTTTTGAAAAGCTAAGATTGCCATGTGTCGTATATGTTATTTGTTAATTGTTATTCGTTAAAAGGCGAACGTTTCGGCTGACGGAAAGGCTGTGTATTTGTACATTCCTTTAACCATTAACTTTAAATTATTCTTACTTCGAGTACAATTCCACGATGAGCTGTTCCTTGATATTCTCCGGGATCTGCTCGCGCTCGGGGTTAGCGATGTATTTACCCACCAGGGTAGCTTTGTTGAACTCGAGCCAGGGAAAATTGCTGTTATTTCCAGCCAATGCCGAGCTGATCACTTCGAGTGATTTGGAACGCTCGCGCACTGCTATTACATCTCCGGCCTTCACGGTGTACGAAGGAATGCTGATCACGTTCCCGTTCACGGTGATGTGGCGGTGGCCAACAAGCTGGCGTGCACCCATGCGCGAGTTGGAAAGTCCCATGCGGAACACCACGTTATCCAAACGCGCTTCCATAAGCTGGAGCAGGTTGGTACCGGTAATACCTTTCATGCGTGCCGCACGGTTGAAGATCACCGCGAACTGGCGCTCAAGGATACCGTAAGTGTATTTCGCCTTTTGTTTTTCCTGGAGCTGAACGGCATATTCGCTCTGCTTCATGCGCTTCTTATTCAAGCCGTGCATCCCGGGAGGATAATTTTTCTTTTCAAGGTGTTTGTCCGCACCGAAGATCGGTTCCCTGAACTTGCGTGCTATCTTTGATTTCGGGCCTGTGTAACGTGCCATTTTTATGTACGATTTACGATTTTAGATTTACGATTTGTTGTGTGGTCGCTGCTGCTCTGCAGCTGCTGGTTATTAAACTCTCCTCTTTTTCGGAGGACGGCAGCCATTGTGAGGCATAGGAGTGAGGTCCATGATCTCAGTTACTTCAATGCCATTGGCAGAGAGGCTGCGTATTGCGGATTCGCGTCCGGCACCCGGGCCTTTGATGAACACTTTCACTTTTCTCAGCCCTGCGTCATAAGCCACCTTGGCTGCATCGGCAGCAGCGAGCTGTGCAGCATAAGGCGTATTTTTCTTTGATCCGCGAAAACCCATCTTGCCGGCCGATGCCCATGAGATCACCTGGCCCGAAAGATTGGTGAGAGAAATGATGATGTTGTTGAAGGTCGCATTGATGTGCGCTTCACCCACCGCTTCCACCTTTACCACGCGCTTTTTCGCTTTCACCGGTTTACCGGTGGTGGTGGCGGCTTGTTCCTGTTGTTTTGCCATTTTTATTTTTTGGTTGTCAATTGTTGGTTGCCTGTTGTTAGTTAGATCAACTGACAGCTAGCAACCGATAAAGATTATCCTTTAACTGCTTTCTTCTTGTTCGCAACTGTTTTTTTGCGGCCCTTACGCGTGCGGGCATTGGTGCGTGTGCGTTGTCCGCGCACGGGCAGGCCCAAACGGTGACGACCGCCACGATACGTTCCGATATCGGTAAGGCGTTTGATGTTGAGCTGGGTCTCAGAGCGCAATGCGCCTTCCACCTTCAC
This sequence comes from Bacteroidia bacterium, assembly GCA_036522695.1. Classification (GTDB taxonomy): domain Bacteria; phylum Bacteroidota; class Bacteroidia; order JADZBD01; family JADZBD01; genus DATDFI01. The sequence continues at coordinate 13,141 of DATDFI010000613.1, forward strand.
TTTTTCAGTGATGATGTTGCGGATCTTGTTCTGCTGTTCATCGTTCCATTCCGAAACTTTCTGGTTGGGGTTCACACCGGCTTCAGCCAATATCTTACGTGCGGTGCTGCGACCGATACCGTAGATGTAGGTGAGACCGATCTCTCCTCTTTTGTTCTTTGGTAAATCTATACCTGCTATACGAGCCATTTATACTGTTGTTTGTTGTTTGTCCCGAAGGGATGCCTTCGGCATTGTTCGTTGTTTGTCCCGAAGGGATGTCTTCGGCATTGTTTTGTTGTTCGCGCGATTAACCTTTCTGGCGTTGCTTGAACTTAGGGTTCTTCTTGTTGATGATGTACAAGCGGCCCTTCCTGCGCACGATCTTGCAATCGGCACTTCTTTTTTTGATGGATGTTCTTACTTTCATTTTTTTTGTCTTTGTACCCTTCGACTACGCTCAGGGCATGCTTGATACCTGTACCTTTTACTTTATTTATACCTGAAAATGATCCTCGCCTTTGTTAAATCGTAAGGCGACATTTCCAGTTTCACTTTATCGCCCGGGAGAATACGGATGTAATGCATCCTCATCTTTCCCGAAATGTGGGCGGTTACTTTGTGCCCGTTCTCCAGCTCCACGCGGAACATTGCATTCGACAATGCTTCCACAATAGTTCCATCCTGTTCAATCAATGGCTGTTTTGCCATAATTATTTTTTTTGCCGCCCTGAGCTTGTCGAAGGGTCAGATCAATATGTTTTGTTCCTTTAACACGTTCTCTATTTCACTGAATGAAGAGAGAATGTCCGCTTTACCTTTTTTCACCGCAACGGTGTGTTCGAAATGTGCGGAGGGTTTTGCATCCCTCGTGGTGATGGTCCATCCATCGCTCCACTGCTTTACCTCTTTCGTTCCCAGGTTTATCATAGGTTCCACGGCTATCACCATGCCTTCCGCCAGTTTCATGCCGCTTCCTTTTCTCCCGTAGTTGGGTACCTGCGGTTCTTCGTGCAATTCACGTCCAACCCCGTGTCCCACCATCTCGCGCACCACTCCATACCCGAATGATTCACAATATTCCTGCACTGCATTGCTCACATCGCCTACCCGCTTGCCTTCCACGCATTGTTCGATGCCGAGGTACAACGAGCGCTTGGTAACTTTGAGCAGTTGTTTCACTTCTTCTTTCACTTCGCCTACCGCAAACGTATAGGCAGAGTCACCGAAGAAACCATTCATCTTCACCCCGCAATCCACCGAAACGATATCTCCTTCTTTGAGTTCATATTTGCCCGGTATACCATGCACCACCTGTTCATTGGGTGAGATGCAAAGTGTGGCGGGAAAACCGTGGTACCCTTTGAAAGCAGGCTCGCCCTTGTGATCGCGGATGAATTGTTCGGCCACTTTATCCAGCTCCAGTGTTTTTACACCGGGCCTGATGAGCTTCGCAACTTCTGCTAATGCTTTTCCAACAAGTAAAGAACTCTGTCTTATTAATTCAATCTCCTCGTCCGTCTTTATATAGACTGTTTTCGCCATTGTTATGCGCTGGCCATACTCATGCTCGTGCGGCCTTTGATCCTTCCGGATTTCATCAGTCCATCATAGTGGCGCATGAGCAGGTGACTCTCGATCTGCTGCAAAGTATCCAATACAACGCCTACGAGGATCAGCAGCGATGTTCCCCCGTAAAAGCGGGCAAAGTGATCGTTCATTCCCAAAGTCGTTCGTGCCACAGCAGGTAATACCGCTACAATGCCGAGAAAAACAGATCCGGGCAAAGTGATCTTCGACATGATCTCGTCAATGAATTCGGCTGTTTTTTTGCCGGGCTTTACACCGGGAACAAAACCACCGTTACGTTTCATGTCTTCCGCCATTTGATTCGGGTTCACCATGATCGCTGTATAGAAATACGTGAAGATGATGATCATAAAGAAGAACGTGATGTTATAAGTAAGCCCGTTGTGATCGGAGAAGATGCGAACAAACCCGCTCACCGAATCGGATGCAAATCCCGCGATGGTGATAGGGATGAACATGATCGCCTGGGCGAAAATGATAGGCATTACACCGGCCGCATTCACCTTTAGTGGAATGTACTGGCGAACGCCTCCGTATTGTTTATTACCCACGATCTTCTTCGCGAACTGAACAGGAATTTTACGTGTACCCTGAACGAGCAGGATGGAAGCAATGATCACGAACAGCAGGAACACCATTTCCAAAAGAAGCATGATCAAACCACCGCCATGCGATTCCATGCGGGATACGAATTCGGAACCGAATGCGAAAGGAAGGTCGGCCATGATACCCACCATGATGATGAGTGATATACCGTTACCCAAACCTTTGTCGGTGATCTTTTCACCCAGCCACATGATAAAGATGGTGCCGGCAGTAAGAATGGTGATACTGGTTACCCACCACAATTGTCCTTCAGGATGCGCATTGGAGGGGACCTGGGAAAGAATATAACCGGGGGCCTGGAATGCGGTGATGATAACGGTGAGATAACGGGTGAATTGGTTGATCTTTTTGCGACCGCTTTCACCTTCTTTTTGAAGGCGCTGGAAATACGGCACCGCAAGACCCAGCAGCTGGATCACGATAGAGGCGGAGATGTAAGGCATCACACCGAGCGCGAAGATGGACGCTTTCGCAAAAGCGCCACCCGTAAAGGCGTTGATGAGTCCCAGCAATCCTTCAGCCGAGCGCGAAGCGAGCAAGGCCGGGTTCACACCGGGAAGCACGATATACGATCCGAGGCGGTAGATCAGCAGGAATCCCAGTGTATTCAGGATCCTGAAGCGCAGTTCCTCGATGGACCAGATATCTTTTAATTTTTGAATGAGTTGTCTCATATTCTTTTTCTAAACTGGAAAAATCAGATCGTTGTTGCCGAACCGCCTTTTGCTTCAATGGCTGCTTTTGCAGAAGCCGAGAATGCATGCGCTTTGATATCCACTTTTGATTTCAGTTCACCACGTCCGAGGATCTTGATGCGATCATTCTTGCCGGCAAGGCCATTCTCGATGATCACAGTTGTATCGATGCTCGACAATTTCTTGCTGTCGATCAGCTTCTGGATAAGGTCAAGGTTCACACCGTGAAATTCTTTACGGCTGATGTTCTTGAATCCGAACTTCGGGATCCTGCGCTGCAAAGGCATCTGTCCGCCTTCGAAGCCACGCTTTTGCGAATAACCAGCACGCGACTGAGCACCTTTGTGTCCTTTTGTGGAAGTTCCACCTTTGCCGGAACCTTCACCGCGACCGATACGCTTTTTCGCTTTCTTAACCGATCCCCTTGCAGGGGCGAGTGTATTCAATTTCATTTTCTTCGTCTTAAACGTTAATTATTTCACCACTTCCAGGAGGTGCTGCACTTTCGCGATCATCCCGAGCACCTGGGGTGTTCCTTCTTTTTCCACCGTTTGGTGAAGCTTACGAAGTCCCAATGCCTTGAGGGTGTTCTTCTGGCGTACGGTTTGGCCGATGCCGCTCTTCACGAGTTTTACTTTGATCTTTGCCATTGTATTCAGTGTTCAGTATTAACCTTTGAAAACTTTTTCGAGAGGGATGCCGCGGTGTGTGGCCACAGTATACGGGTCGCGCAATTTGGTGAGTGCATCAATGGTTGCCTTTACCACGTTGTGCGGGTTAGATGATCCCTGCGACTTCGCAAGAATGTCATGCACGCCTGCGCTCTCGAGCACCGCACGCATTGCACCGCCTGCGATCACACCGGTACCGGGCGATGCGGGCTTCAGGAATACACGCGATCCGCTGAACTTACCGTATTGCTCGTGGGGGATGGTGCCTTTCAGAACCGGAACTTTGATCAGGTTCTTCTTTGCATCGTCAATGCCTTTGGTAATGGCATCGGTCACTTCCTTGGCTTTGCCGAGACCGTAACCTACCACGCCTTTTTCATTTCCTACCACTACGATAGCGGAAAAACTGAAGGTGCGTCCGCCTTTGGTCACTTTGGTCACACGCTGTACGGCAACCAGGCGATCTTTCAGTTCGATCTCGCTCGACTTAACTCTTTTGATGTTCTCTTTTGACATGTGTATCGTTTAATGCTGTTGATTAAAATTTCAAGCCGCCTTCACGTGCTCCATCGGCCAGGGATTTCACACGGCCATGGTACAGGTAACCGTTGCGATCGAAACGAACAGTGCTGATGCCGGCTTTGATGGCTTTTTCCGCGAGGGCTTTGCCCACGAGTTTCGCCTGTTCCACTTTAGGGCCTTTTTTACCTGCAATTTCTTTTTCGTTAGAACCAGCTGCAACCAGGGTCTTGCCGGTGATATCATCTACAAGCTGGGCGTAAATACCTTTGTTGCTGCGGAACACGGTGAGGCGAGGGGATTTGGAATCGCCCGAGATCACACCGCGAATTCTTTTCTTGATCTTCGCTCTCCTGTTGGATTTTGTTGCTGACATTTTATTTCTGTTTTCTGTCGCTTGCGCGGAATGAATGTTCAGTGATTATTTACCTGCTGCTTTACCTGCTTTTCTCCTCAGCACCTCGTTCGCGAACTTGATACCTTTTCCTTTGTAAGGCTCAGGTTTACGCAGCGCGCGTATCTTGGCAGCCACCAGGCCGAGCAATTCCTTATCGGCACACTGCAGGAAAATAGTGGGGTTTTTACCTTTTTCGGTCGCGGTACTTACTTTGATCTCTTTCGGAAGATCGAAAGCTACGTTGTGCGAGTAGCCGAGCGTAAGTTCGAGCAACTGACCTTTATTGGCTGCGCGGTAACCTACACCTACAAGTTCCTGTTCGGTCTTGTAGCCTTCCGTAACACCATGGATCATATTCGCAATAAGCGCACGGTACAAACCATGCAGGGCTTTATGCCTTTTCTGCTCGGTTGCACGCTCGAGCGTAATAGTTTCGCCATCCACTTTTACTTTGATGGCTGAGTCGAGCGAGCGGCTGAGTTCTCCGAGTTTTCCTTTTACGGTCAACACGTTCTTGTCAGACACTTTCACTTCTACGCCTTTCGGAACACTGATCGGTAATTTCCCTATTCGTGACATTTTACTTTTCTTTTATGATTATTAACTTACGAAGCACAATACTTCACCACCTACATTTTGCGCTTTCGCTTCCTTGTCGGTCATCACGCCTTTTGAAGTGGAGATGATGGCGATGCCCAGGCCGTTCATTACACGGGGCAATTCACGCGAAGCTTTGT
>DATDFI010000614.1:0-3932 GCA_036522695.1 Bacteroidia bacterium
GTTACTTCAACCGTGTAACTTCCCGCGCACAAGCCCGTGCACGTTTGCGTGGAGCAGTTGGTCGGGAACCAGGAATAAAAATAAGGTGAAGTGCCCCCCGATGGAATTACGGTTGCGCTGCCATCACAGCTCCCGTTACAAAGTGTAGAGAACGAAGAAGCGGTGGCCTGCAATTGCTGGGGCTGCGTTACTGTTCCCACCACCGAAGCGGTACAACCGGCAGCATCCGTCACATAAACAGTGTAACCGCCCTGGCACAACCCGGTCGCGCTCGCATTACTTCCTCCTGTGGGCGCCCAACTGTAAGTGTAAGGTGAATTTCCTCCTGTTACATTCGCGGTGATGCTTCCATTGCAGGCACAAGCGCTGTTATTATTCGTCACATTCAAATTCACTTGCATGGGAGCAGGCGCACCTATGGTAACCACACCTGTTGCAGTACAACCGTTCGCATCTGTTACTGTTAAAGTATATCCGCCCGCACAAAGCCCGCTCACATTCGGAGTAGTTGCCCCTCCAGGTGCCCAGGCATAGGTATAGCCCGGTGTTCCGCCCGTAACGTTCGAAATAATGCTTCCGTCACAAATGCAGGAATTGGAACAGTTGACCGGAGTAAATGAAATTTGAATGGCCGTAGGTTGGGTGATAGTAACACTGGCTGTTGAAACACATAAGCTCGCATCGGCAACAACCACGGTGTATGTTCCAGCGCACAGCCCACTCACACTTTGCGTAGTAGCACCCGTTGACCAACTGTATTGGAAAGGGGATTGGCCCGTTGCATTAGCGGTTGCAGTTCCGTTGCACTGGCCATTACACAAAACATTTGTTGACGAAACAGTGACCCCGCACAATTGTTGTATTTGCACAGCATCTATTTCGTTCCAACTTCCTACCGCTGGCGAATTAATGCCGATCCGAATGGCATCGGCCTGGAATGCCGTCATAGTAAAATTGACCGTAAAAATTCGTGAAGCGGCCGGTGCGGCCGAAGCCGTGCCGCTCCACACATTCACCCATTGGCCGCTCGAAGAATTTCGAAGGAATATCGTATCAACCGCCCCGGGGTTCCATGTTTCCCAAATATTCACCTGGTTCACGAATTGCGGGTTGGTGAAGCCGAGTTCCAGGAATTCCCTTTGGCCATCGGCCGAAGCGCTGGCCCAGGAAGTGGAAATATCACCATACGAGGGATAAGTATTCGGAGCATTCAGGGTTTGCGTGGCGGCCCAGCTGGTGGTCGACCATTGCGAACTGAACGAGATCACAGATGAAGCATACTGGCTGGTTTGTGAAAAAACAGTCGCAGTAAGTGCGCATGCGAATAAAAACGCAAGAAATTTTTTCATTGGAGGGAGGGTTTTGTATGCAGATGCAAAAAGTCACTAAATGGTTGCTCCTTACCACTCTGCCATCACCTGCCTCACCTTTGAATAAGATCTCCCATTGAGAACAATAAAATAAACTCCGGGTGCACAGGGTGAGATCAAGGCGGTTTTCAGGCCCGGGCAATCAACAGGGAAAGTTCATGCATGCGGGTTATTTTTTGCTGTTCGCACCACCCATCAGTACATACTGTATCATGTTGGCGCCCATCTTCAGGGCCTCCTGGTGCTTTTCGGGCGAGTCCTTGTGCACTTCATAATCCTCCCATCCGTCACCCAGGTCGCACTCGTAATCGTAAAAGCAAACGAGGCGGCCCTGGTAAACAAGACCGAATCCCTGTGCAGGTTTCCCATCGTGCTCATGTATCTTGGGAAGCCCATGCGCGAATTCGTATTTCTGGTGATAGATGGGATGATCGAAAGGCAGTTCAACAAAATCTAACTCGGGGAAAACCTTTTTCATTTGGGGGCGGATGAATTTATCGAGCCCGTAATTATCGGAGATATGCAAAAATCCTCCACCGATAAGATAATTGCGGAGGTTCTCGGTTTCCTGCGCGCTGAATACCACGTTGCCGTGGCCGGTCATGTGCACGAACGGATAATTGAACAACTCGGGGCTTCCCACTTCCACTATCCCTTGCTCTTCGTTAATGTTGGTGCCAAGATTGGTATTGCAGAATTTAATGAGATTGGGCAGAGAGGTCTGCAGGTTGGCGTACCAGTCTCCTCCACCGTTGTACTTGAGCAAACCAATCTGGTATGTTGGCGCTGGCGCGAACGAAGTGCAAACGATGAGGATGAGGAAGTAGAAAAGCTTTTTCATTACACTAATTTACTTATTAAAAACCAATGTTGTTGGTGGTTGGTTGATCCATAACTGGTACCGCAACCAACAACCGACAACTAACATTGCTCATTCATCAAATTAACGGTATGGCATGCAGCGAGTGCGGCCGTCTCGGTGCGCAGGCGGGATGGGCCGAGGCTCACCTGCACAAAACCATTTTGTAATGCAAGTTCAATTTCTTTTAGAGAAAAATCACCTTCGGGACCGATGAGGATCAAAATTTTTTCACCGGGCCTTATCAATTCTTTCAAATGCTTCTTCTCCCCTTCCGCACAATGCGCAATGAATTTCTTTCCATCGAAATCCATTTTTATCATCTCTGTGAATTTCACGGCTTCGTTCAGCTCCGGCAAATATGCTTTAAGTGACTGCTTCATTGCCGAAACAATTACCTTTTCGAGTCGTTCATTTTTTACTGAACTGCGTTCGGAATGGTCGCAGATGAGTGGGGTGATCCCGTCAATTCCCATTTCTGTGGCTTTTTCCAAAAACCATTCGAACCGCTCGATGTTCTTGGTGGGTGCGCAGGCGATATGTAAAAAATGGCTCCGTTTACCGAACTCCTTTTGCTCCTCCACAATTTTCACCGAGCATTTTTTCGGATCAGCATTTTCGATCACTGCTTTGTAAAATCCTCCCCGCCCGTCCACCAGCACCAATTCCTCTCCCGCGCCCATGCGCAGCACACGCACGCAATGTTTTGATTCCTCTTCGCTTAAGGTGAAGTGGTCCGAAGCTATCGTTGGTGTATAGAAAACATTCATCGGGTACAAAATAAAGAAAGAGCGATGATGTTTCGCCCTTTCTTCCTGACTAATAATTAAAAAAAACAACTCAGGCATTTTCGGTAACCTTGGGAGCTGCAGCCAGGATTTCCTGGCTCGCTGCCGAAGCGTATTGCCCGAAATTCTGCACGAAAGAAGCCGCCAACTGGTTCGCCTTCGCATCGTACGCATCTTTATCCTTCCAGGTATTTCGGGGATTCAATATTTCGGCAGGAACACCATTGCAGCTTGTTGGAACGGCCAGCCCGAAAACAGGTAAAGTATCGAACTTCACTTTTTCCAGCTCACCATTCATAGCAGCAGTGATCATGGCACGGGTAAAAGAAAGTTTCATGCGATTGCCTACGCCATAAGGACCGCCTGTCCAGCCGGTGTTCACCAGCCACACATTCACTTCCTTGTGCTCGCGCAATTTTTTGCCGAGCAGTTCAGCGTATTTGGTGGGATGCAAAGGCAAAAACGCTTTTCCGAAACAAGCCGAGAACGTAAGTGTAGGTTCGGTCACTCCAACTTCGGTACCGGCAACTTTTGCGGTATAACCGGAAATAAAGTGGTACATGGCCTGGCCCGTAGTTAGCTTGCTGATGGGCGGAAGCACACCATAAGCATCACAGGTCAAAAAGAAAATATTTTTAGGAGTGGATCCCACTGAAGGCGCTACTGCATTATTGATGTGCTCGATCGGGTAGCTTACGCGTGTATTCTCCGTTTTGGAAATATTATCGTAATCAACAGTTGTAGTGCCTTCGTAAAACTCCACGTTCTCGAGGAGCGCACCGAACTTCACGGCCTCGAATATCTCGGGTTCCTTTTCTTTTGAAAGGTTCACACACTTGGCGTAACAACCGCCTTCAAAATTGAAAACAGTGGTGTCGGCCCATCCATGCTCATCATCGCCAATGAGTCCGCGAT
>DATDFI010000615.1:0-2144 GCA_036522695.1 Bacteroidia bacterium
ATAGCGAAGAGAAGAACGATATGCGAAAAATATTCCGGTTATTTTTCAAAATGCGCCTGGGCGCAGTTGCCTGAGATGAGAACGGATATAAAAGAATCCTGTTATCACTTATATCCTTTGCGGATCAAAAATTGCAGCGAAGCACAGCGAGACGCCATCATCAAAGAGGTCTTTGAACGGGATGTTTCCGTTAACGTGCATTTTATCCCTGTTCCCATGATGAGCTTTTATAAAGCACTGGGTTATGACATGAAAAATTACCCGGTGGCGTATGATAACTACTCGCGTGAAATTTCACTGCCGGTTTTTTACGACATCACTGACGAACAAATACGTACCGTGGCCGAAGCAGTGATGGCAGCGGTGGAAAAGGTGATGAAATGATAAAACGCATTACCGACATACTTCTTTCGCTCATCGGTCTCCTTATTCTTTTTCCATTCCTTCTTCTTCTTTCCATCATCGTTCTTCTTGTTGATGGCACTCCCGTTTTTTACAGCCAGGTGCGGGTGGGAAAGAATGGACGGGATTTCCGGTTGTATAAATTTCGCACGATGGTGAAGGACGCGGATAAAAAAGGATTGATCACCGTGGGGGGGCGCGACCCGCGCATCACGCGCACCGGGTATTTTTTACGCAGGTCCAAGATAGACGAACTTCCACAGCTTTTCAATGTGCTGGTCGGAGACATGAGTCTTGTGGGCCCTCGCCCCGAAGTGCGCAAATACGTGGAGAGATACAATGCGGAACAATTGAAGGTCCTTTCGGTACGCCCCGGCATCACCGACCTCGCCTCCATAGAATACTCGAATGAAAATGAGATACTGGGAAGGTCTGCCGATCCTGAAAATGTTTATGTGAACGAGATCATGCCGGCCAAACTCAGGCTCAACCTCGAATATATGGCGCGCAGGAATTTTTTCTCCGACATCGGCATTATTTTCAAAACTTTCTTTAAGATACTTCGCTGATCAGCCAAGCATGTTGAGCAATTGCTGCATTTCCTCGCTCTTGTCGGGGTACCCGAGTTTTTCGTACGAGAAAATGAGATTACGGATAAGCCGCTTGATGATCTCGAGGTTGGAGCAGGGCTCGTAATAGCTTTGCAGCGGACTTAATTTCAATTGTTTCAAAAAGGCATCGATCTCTTTACGGCTGAACACTGCACCACGACTGAAGGGATTGATGTAGAACAGCACCTTATCGCTTTCATCGCCCGTGAAAGGTAACACATCATGATCGTCAACATAAGCGAGTACAAAATGTTCCGGCAAATTCACACCGTGAATAGGAATGTTGAGGTCCTGCGCGATGATGGTGTATAGAATAGAAAGAGAAAGCGGGTTTCCCTTTTTACTTTCAAGTACATTGTTGAGGTAGGAGTTTTGCGGGGCATGATAATTTACCGTGTTGCCGCTGAAATTATGAACGTCAAAAATGATATGGTTGATCACGCGCACTTTTTCCAGCGCAGTGAGGTTGTTGTTCAGCTCCAGCCACACGTCCTGCTTGATCTGTTCGATATTCTTCGCGATTTTATTTTCATCGAGGTCGGGGTACTGGTAACGCGCGATAATGAGCGCGCCCGCAAGAAGATTTTGGTTCTCGGGCTTTGCCCACTCCTTTAAACGCAGTTTTACCGCATCGAACTGTATCTTATGAATGATGCTTTCGATGCGTTGTTGTATGAGTGAATCGAAAGAGTTCTCCCAGGCATGTTCCAGGGCAGGGATAACTTCCTGCCCGATAGACATGAGCTTGCCTTTGATCTGCTCGAAGATCTTGTCATCCGGGTCATCCAGCAAACTGATCAATGCTTCTATCTCTTTCTTTGTCATGGCAACAAATGCTTCAACAAATTTAAATAATCGGGCAGGGGATCTCCCCGGGATTTCGATGACTTTTGAACAGGAAAATGTTGGCGATGATAGATCGGCTTTGACCGACCAGGAGGGGGAGTAGGGCTTACCCGCTCAAATTCGCTCAAGGACCAAACGGATCAGTTCATCCACTTTCTTCACATGATCCCTGCTGTATTGCCTGGCAATGCGGTTCGCGATAATGGCGCAAACGGTGCAGGCATGATGCCCGAGGTGCAGGCTCAACCCATACAATGCAGAAGTTTCCATCTCAAAATTGGTGAT
>DATDFI010000616.1:0-3245 GCA_036522695.1 Bacteroidia bacterium
CCCCGGGTACACTTTTATGGTGATAAAGTGATCGAGCACGTAACGGTCGAGGCCGAAAAGCAATTGCGTTGCGGAAGCAGAGATAAGCACTCGCATTTCTTCAGTGACCCCGAGGCCTTCCTGCCCCACAAAATCCTTTGAGTTCATGAATTCGGCCAGGCGAATGATGAAGCGCTTGCGGTCCTCTTCATCGAGGTTCATGTAAAAAGAAAAATTCCGGAGGTAACCGTCATATCGTTCCACCACGGCATCGGTGAGCTCCCAGCGGTTGCGCAGGCGAATGAACCATCCTGCAAGCGAAATGAAGGTTTTCCCGGCCAGGTTGAAAATGAAAAAAATGACCGCGATTACGAGAAGAAAAACAAGGGGCACGCGTTGATTTTTATGCAAGATACACAACAAACCCCTCTCAGCGATTTTGCGTATTTTGACTTATGATGAAGGAGCTCTTGCTGCTGTGCTTATCTTTACTCCTCTTTGCCTGCGGAAATCCATCCCTGCAAAAAAATGAACGCATGAATAAAGACCACACCTATAAAAATCATCTTGTAAACGAAACAAGCCCGTACCTCCTGCAGCACGCGCACAATCCTGTTGACTGGTACCCCTGGTGCGATGAAGCACTGGAAAAAGCGAAGAAGGAAAACAAGCTCCTTCTCGTAAGTGTGGGTTACAGCGCGTGTCATTGGTGCCATGTGATGGAACACGAAAGCTTCGAGGATACAGCAGTGGCCCGGCTCATGAACGAACATTTTATTTGCATCAAAGTGGACCGGGAAGAACGGCCCGACATCGACCAGGTTTATATGAATGCGGTGCAGTTGATGACGGGCGGTGGCGGCTGGCCCCTGAATTGTTTTGCTCTTCCTGACGGTCGCCCGGTTTATGGCGGAACTTATTTCCCGAAACAACAATGGATGAGTGTCCTGGTGGCCCTTTCGGATATGTATAAACAAGAACCGGCCAAAGTGGAAGAATACGCGGCAAAACTTACCGAGGGCATCCGTAAGAGCGAATTGGTGATGCGCAACGAAGCAGAAGCCAAATTTTCGCTTGATACTTTAAAAGAAACCGTTGAACGATGGTCGCAGCGTTTTGATAACAGCGAAGGCGGACCCCTGAAAGCTCCCAAATTTCCTTTGCCGAACAATTACCAGTTCCTGCTCTATTATTATAAGGTAACCAAAGATGAAAAACTGCTTAAGCATATCGAACTCACCTTGCAAAAAATGGCCTTTGGCGGGATTTACGACCAGGCAGGCGGAGGGTTTGCGCGCTACTCTACGGACACACTCTGGAAAGTGCCGCACTTTGAAAAAATGCTTTACGATAATGCGCAATTGGTCTCGTTGTATTGCGATGCATACCGGCTCACAAAAACCGCGTTGTACAAACAGGTGGTTTATGAAACACTGGAGTTCATAGCACGGGAAATGACCTCCCCGGAAGGAGCGTTCTACTCGGCACTCGATGCCGATTCGGAAGGAGAAGAAGGAAAATATTATGTGTGGACAAAGGAAGAACTGAAAAATATTTTGGGTAACGACTTCGATCTCTTTGCGGATTATTTCAACGTGAACAATAATGGCTTGTGGGAACATGGGAATTATATTTTGCTGAGAAATAAAAGCGATAAAGAGATCGCCTTGCAGCACAGCTTGACGGAAGAGATCCTGGAAGAAAAAATAAATGAGTTGAAGAAAAAAGTATTGAAGGAAAGGGAAAAGCGCGTAAAGCCGGGCCTCGATGATAAAACACTTACCTCCTGGAATGCACTGATGTTAAAAGCTTATACTGATGCTTATAATACTTTTGGAGAAAAGAAATTCCTCGATGCAGCGCTCAAGAACGCCCATTTCATTTTGCAAAAGCAAAAACGCAGCGATGGAGGCCTGAATCACAATTACAAACAGGGACGCTCGAACATCAACGGTTACCTCGAGGACTATTCGTTTACGATAGAGGCTTTCATTGGCCTTTACAGCTGCACCCTGGATGAAAAGTGGCTGGGCGAGGCCCGCGCGCTGGCCGATCACACCATCGCACACTTCCACGATAAAAACTCGGTGATGTTCTGGTTCACCTCCGGCCTCGACAAGGCCCTCATCGCACGAAAAATGGAAGTGATGGATAACGTCATTCCCTCTTCCAATTCATCCATGGCCAAGGCGCTGTTCCTGCTCGGCACTTATTATGACGATGCCGGTTACCTTTCCCTCAGCGGGCAAATGCTCAACAACGTCCAGCACGACATTTCTTCATACGGATCGGGTTACAGCAATTGGGGAATGCTTTTCCTCTCTTATGCGGGCAAATTCCACGAGGTGGCGATTGTTGGCAACTCTGTTGATGAAAAGCGGGAGCAACTGCTTCAATATTATTTGCCCGACATGATCTTTGCAGGAAGCCCGGGCGAGAGCGAGCTCCCTTTATTAAGGGACAGGTTTACCGAAGGTCGAACACTCATCTACGTGTGCGAGAACAAGACCTGTCAATTGCCGGTGAGCGAGGTGAAAGAAGCGCTCGGGTTGATGCAGAAGAATGATAAAACGCGATAATTTTTTTTATCCCCTTTTCCAGCGAAATCCTTTTCCGCTTCTTCCCTTCCTGCTTTTTCCGCTTTCACTTCAGGCGCAACTCATCGATACGCATCTCAGCGAGCCGTCCACCACTGATCCGCACTTCAACACGGAGATCATCCGGCTCAACAAAATAAAAAGCATCACATTCTCCATTTCTCAAAAGCCCGACCTGCAGGTGATAGACGACAAGGGACTGGTACAATGTTTCGAATTCGATTCACTCGGCCTGGTGAAGCGCAGTTATACCACTTCCATACGTTCACAGGAAAAAGTGGAGACACTCGTGAAGGCACGTTACTACCGGGGAAGAAGGATCAGTCCCGCATACACCGACATTTCCTGGAAATATATTTACGATACTGCGTTCACCTGGTTCGTTTACGACAAAGAAAAACAGTTGATCCTGAAACGCTCCAACTACGGTGACATTTTCAGCACATACTATTACGAATACGATTCGCTGGGCCGGGTGACGAAAGAAATAAACTGCAGGGAAACGAACAAGAACCTCGACAAGCATCACTTTGAACTGGGAGTGCAAACCGTTCTCTCCACCGAAAGCTTCCAATATGTCCGGCAATCACCTTCACAGTTGAAAAAACTCTGCCTGAATGATGACGGGAAGGTTTATAAACAAGGCATCATCAACCGCGACAGCAATAC